>NZ_JBIUCG010000032.1:0-67048 GCF_044548645.1 Nocardia sp. NPDC051929
CGTCTCGCCGGTATTATGGGTATTTCTGCGACAGCTCAACCAACGCGCTGACACAACACAAACCCCCCACGCCGAACAAATCTGCCCCGAAACCCGTTTTTGGGGGGGCCCCCGCGGGGGGGCCCCACCCCATCAACTACTTCGAAACACCCCCTAGCGCACGTCCGGGCCGTATCGCGGCTCCCGCACACCGGAATGCGGCGGCGCGCCTGACACCGGAGGGTGACGAGGGCGGCTTCCGGTGTCGGCGCACCGGTCCCGGTCCACGCCGCCCATTCGGTTCCTACCGGCGGACTGGGGTGCATGTGACGTCCGCGGCCGATTCGCCACGGCCCCGACCCGAATTCGCGGGTCGGGGCCGTTTCAGCGCCGGAGTAGCCGCGCTCAGAAGCGACGGATGGCGTAGATGTCGAATTCGTCCAGCGGAGTGAAGCCGACCGGCACGCCCTGACCGTACGCGTTGAGCACCCGGCCGTTTCCGGCATAGATACCGACGTGCGAGCCATCGCTGTTCAGCACGATCACGTCGCCGAGCGACAGCGAGCCCCGCGGGACGGGCGCGCCCACCTTCGCCTGCTGCCAAGTGGTCCGCGGAAGACTCACGCCGACCTGACGGTACGCCCACTGCACGAGGCCCGAGCAGTCCCAGCTGTCGGGGCCGGTCCCACCCCATTCGTACGGCTTGCCGATCTGCGTCGTCGCCGCGGCCAGCGCGCCGACGCCGAACACACTGGGTATCGGCAGGTCGGCCGAGCCGCTGGCGCTGCCGGACGAGGAACTGCCGCTACCCGCCGAGCCGAACGACGCGCTGCCCGGCCCGCTGCCGGAGGCGCTGCCGGTGTCGGCCCAGGCGGGTCCGGCGAACAGGAGGATCGTGATGATCGAGAGCAGGAATCCGAGTGCGATGCGGTGCAACGATTTTCTCGGCACGTGCTCGCCCCTTCCATGGGCGCGGTTGACTGGCCGCCGATCGGCAGCCTGGCTAATACATGGCATCAGCAGCGGCCTCCGATGCGGAGCCGCGGCCACCCGCGCCGGTCACATTCCCAGCACGGCCAAATTCCAAGTAGGACACACTGAAAAGAGAAACTGCCGCCCCGGAGATCACCTGGGTAACAGCAGCGACACCGCAGATTGTGCCTGGGATATCGGCGAATTGTCGGGAATCAGCAAATTCTCAGCATGTGATCTAAATCACCAGACTGCGCCGTGAATACCAGGTTTGAGATCGGAAAACCCTGCCATCGTGTTGCCGGCCGGTCGCGTGCGGTACGCGGGCGCCAGGTGAGCGACCCGGGGCATCGGCGACCGAACAGACCGCGCCCGGACCTGTCCGGCCCCGCCGAGAACATCGAGCGGACCGATTCCGGCAGGCTCGGATCGCTGCCACCGATCGGCTCGGAACAAACGGCACCAAGACCGCTCGAACAGCAACCGGGGCGGGACCTTTCGGTCCCGCCCCGGCTCGAAACCCGGCGCTCAGGCCTTGGCGATCTGCGCCCGCACTCCGCCGACCAGATCGGCGGCCTCCGCTCCGGCGTCGCCGAAGGTCAGCGTGGTGGCGAGGATCTCCCCCGCGATCAGGTCACGGTGCGTCTCGGCCCACGCGGCCCGGTCCGCCGGAACGTCCAGGACCACGGTGATGCGGTCGGAGACGTCCAGCCCGGCGGACTTCCTGGTCTCCTGAAGGTCGCGGATCAGGTCCCGCGCCCAGCCCTCGGCCTCCAGCTCCTCGGTGACCACCGAATTCAGCACCACGAGACCCGCGTTCCCGGGCAGCGCCGCGGTCGACTCGGGCTCGGCCGCCACGAGACGCTGGGTGTACTCCTCCGGCAGCAGGGCGATGCCGGCCGCCCGGACTGTGCCGTCGGCGTCCTCGGCCCAGTCACCGGCCTTCACCGCCTTGATGACCGCCTGCACGTCCTTGCCCAGCCGCGGCCCCGCGGCGCGGGCGTTGACCACCAGCTCGAACCGGCCGTGCGCGTCCACGTCGGTGGTCAGATCGACCTTCTTGACGTTGACCTCGTCGGCGACGATGTCGGCGAACGGCGCCAGCCGCTCGGCGTCGGCCGCGGCGATGGTGACCTCGGCCAGCGGCAGCCGCACCCGCAGGTTCTGCGCCTTGCGCAGGCTCAGCACCGTCGAGCACACCAGGCGCACCTCGTCCATGGCGGCGACCAGCTCCGGATCGTCCGGCAGCTCGCCCTCCTTCGGCCAGTCGGCCAGGTGCACCGACTCACCGCCGGTCAAGCCGCGCCAGATCACCTCGGTGATCAGCGGCAGCAGCGGCGCGGCCAGCCGGGTGACCACCTCGAGCACCGTGTGCAGGGTGTCCACCGCGTCGCGGTCCTCGCTCCAGAACCGCGAGCGGGAGCGCCGCACGTACCAGTTGGTCAGCGCGTCGGCGAACGAGCGCAGCTCATCGCAGGCGCCCGCGATGTCGTAGGTCTCCAGCGCCTCGGTGATCACGTCCCTGGTGCGCGCCAGCTTCGCCAGGATGTATCGATCCAGCACGTGCGGCGAATCCGTGCGCCACACACCGGGCTTCGACGCGTACAGCTGCAGGAACGTCCACGCGTTCCACAGCGGTCGCAGCGCGTGACTCACGCCCTCGCGGATGCCGCGCTCGGTGACGATGAGATTGCCGCCGCGGAGGATCGGCGAACTCATCAGGAACCAGCGCATCGCGTCCGAGCCGTCCCGGTCGAACACCTCGTTGACGTCCGGGTAATTGCCCTTGGACTTGCTCATCTTCAGGCCGTCGTCGCCGAGCACGATGCCGTGCGCCGCGACGGTCTTGAACGCCGGGCTGTCGAACAGAGCCGTCGCCAGCACGTGCAGCGTGTAGAACCAGCCGCGGGTCTGGCCGTTGTACTCGACGATGAAATCGCCCGGGAAGTGGCTGTCGAACCACTCCTTGTTCTCGAACGGATAGTGCACCTGGGCATACGGCATCGAGCCGGACTCGAACCAGCAGTCCAGCACCTCCGGCACCCGGCGCATGGTCGAGCGGCCCGTCGGGTCATCGGGATTCGGCCGGGTGAGCTCGTCGATCATCGGGCGGTGCAGATCGGCCGGGCGCACCCCGAAGTCGCGCTCCAGCTCGTCCAGCGAGCCGTACACGTCGACGCGCGGGTAGGCCGGATCGTCGGACACCCACACGGGGATCGGGCTGCCCCAGTATCGATTGCGGCTGATGTTCCAGTCGCGCGCGCCTTCCAGCCACTTGCCGAACTGGCCGTCGCGGATGTGCTCGGGCACCCAGGTGATCTGTTTGTTCAGCTCCACCATGCGATCGCGGAACTTGGTGACCGCCACGAACCAGGACGGCACGGCCATGTAGATCAGCGGCTGTCCGGAGCGCCAGCTGTGCGGGTAGGAGTGCTCGATCGTCTCGTGCCGCAACAGCTTTCCCGCGGCCTTGAGGTCCTTGATGATCACCGGATTCGCGTCGAACACCATCAGGCCCTCGTACGGCGGAACCATCGAGGTGAACCTGCCGCCCGGGTCCAGCGGCTGCACCAGCTCGATGCCGTGCGCGGAGGCGACGTCCATGTCCTCCTCACCGAAGGCGGGTGCGAGATGCACTATGCCGGTGCCGGAGTCGGTGGTCACGTAGTCGGCGGTGAGCACGCGGTGGGCGTGGGGATGGCCGAGGAAGAAGTCGAACGGCGGCGCGTAGGACAAATCCGCCAGCGCGGCGCCATCGAACTCGGCGAGCACCTCCGGCTCCGCGCCGAACTCCCGCGCGTAGTGCGAAACCCGTTCGGCCGCGAGCACATAGCGTTTGCCGTCGGCCGCGCGCAGGTGCACGTAGCGAACGTCGGGATGCACCGCTATCGCCAAGTTGGACGGCAGCGTCCACGGCGTCGTGGTCCAGATCAGCGCGTTGGCGCCGTCGAGTTCGTGCAGCGGATGCTCCGCGGGCACGCGCAACGCCATGTCGACGGTGACCGCCGGGTCCTGGCGCATCTTGTAGGCGTCGTCGAGGCGGGTTTCCTGATTCGACAACGGCGTCTGCTCGTACCAGCTGTAGGGCAGCACCCGGAAGCCCTGATAGATCAGCCCTTTGTCGTACAGCGATTTGAACGCCCACATCACCGACTCCATGAAGTCGGTGTCCAGCGTCTTGTAGTCGTTGTCGAAGTCGACCCAGCGAGCCTGGCGCGTCACGTAGTCGCGCCATTCCCCGGTGTAGCGCAGCACCGATGTTTTGCAGGCCGCGTTGAATTCCGCGAGCCCCATCGCGTCGATCTGTGATTTGTCCGTGATACCGAGCTGCTTTTCGGCTTCGATTTCCGCGGGCAATCCGTGACAGTCCCAGCCGAATCGCCGGTCGACCCGCTTGCCGCGCATCGTCTGGAAACGCGGGACGAGGTCTTTGACGTATCCGGTGAGCAAATGTCCGTAATGCGGCAGACCGTTGGCAAAGGGCGGCCCGTCATAGAAGACGAATTCGGCTGCGCCGGAACGGTTTTCGATGCTCGCGCGGAAGGTGTCGGCGGCCGCCCACGCGTCGAGCACGCGGCGCTCCATCTCGGGGAACGACGCCCCGCTGCCGACGCTCAGGTCGACGCGCGGGTACGCGCTGTTGCTGGAAGTCTGGTCCGCCATTGCGGATACGTCTCCTCGTGCCGAGTCGTTGGCACGGGGACGATGACGGCGCCCGGTGCGCCGAAACCGCGGTACCACCCCGCTTGTCCGGCGTGGCGACACCGGACCTCTCATTCGCGAGCTGTGACGGGCTCACCCGTTCGGTTCTACTGAGCGCCCGGCCCGCAGGCCGTGCCGCCGTTCTTCCGAAGGCTCCCCGGTGATGGCCGGATCGACGCCGTATTCATGTTTGATTCTAGCCCGAGCGGTCAACTCACTTTGTGAGGCAGGTCAGCGTTTGGCATGACGACCAGGAGGCGGCGGGGAATCACTATCCGGACTCCGCATGGACAAAGCACTCACCAACAAGAGCATCGCGCCGATGACGCACACCACGATGCAGCCCCACGCCCAGATCACCGATCCGGTGGTGAGCGCGGCCACGAGCAGGGCGAAGCCGATCGCGGCAAGGACGAGTGTCAAGACGAGCATGGTGACCCCCAAGGCATGCCGGGCGGCTCGACAGTTCCTCTAAACGGTATGCGAACTGCTGTGCTGGGGCGCGGCGCGCTACTTGCCGCCCTTGGCGAATGACGCCGGCGCGAGGTTGTTCGCCGTGTTGGCATCCGCGAAGGCTTCGCCGCCGTCGACCGGAACGGCCGAGCCACGGTTCTCCAGCTCCTCCAGCTGCGACTCCAGGTAGGACTTCAACCGCACCCGGTACTCCCGCTCGAACGTCTTGAGCTGCTCGATCCGGCTCTCCAGCACACTGCGCTGCTGGGTGATGGTCGCCATGATCTCGGTGTGCTTGCGCTCGGCGTCCGCCTGCAGCGCGTCGGCCTTCTCCTTGGCCTGGCGCAGCTGGCTGTCCGAACGACTCTGCGCGTCGGTCAGCATCGCATCCGACTTCTGACGGGCGTCGGCGATCATGGCCTCCGACCGCGTCCTGGCGTCTCCGACCAGTCGCTCGGAATTCGCCCTGGCATTCGACAGCAAGCTCTCCGCCTCGCTCTTGGCGTCGCTGGTCAGCCGATCCGCCATCTCCTGGGCGAGGCTGAGCACCTTGGCGGCCTGCAGGTTCGCGTCCGCGCCCGGCGCGTCCTTGGCCACCGGCGCGGCGGGCATCGGAGCGGGCGGGGCGACGGGAACCGGGGGCTTGATCGGTTCCGGCTGCGGCGGCGGGGCCTGCGGAATCGGCGGTTTCGGACTGTTCACTCCGGCCGGGCCGCGGTTCTTCTTCGCGTCGGCCAATTCCGCGTCGAGTTCGGCGACCCGCTGGCGCAGATCGGCGTTCTCCTCGATCAGACGCGAGAGCTCCTGCTCCACCAGATCCAGGAACGCGTCGACTTCATCCTCGTTGTAGCCGCGCTTCCCGATCGGCGGTTTGCTGAACGCGACGTTGTGCACATCGGCTGGGGTCAGCGGCATGGAAGGATCCCTTCACGCGTCTTTTGGAGATCTAGCAGATCTAGCAAGCTGTCTTCACGGCCCATTCTGTCACACCGGAGCTACCGGCTGCCCGAGCCTGCCCACGATCGACATCAGGATGAAGACGATGAAAAGCAGGACCATTATCGACAGATCCAGGCGAATTCCGCCCAGTGACACCGGAGGTATCAAGCGCCTGAGCAGTTTCACCGGAGGATCGGTGATCGTGAAGATCACCTCCAGGACGACGACCACGACACCGGTAGGACGCCAGTCTCGGGCAAAGCTACGGATGAACTCGACGATCACCCGGCTGATCAGCAACAGCCAGAAGATGAACAGTACGAAGTACAGCACCGCGAACAAGGCCACGAGTTCACTCTGCCGTAAAAATCGCTTCGCGCAAAATGACCGCGCCGCACAACCTGCGACCGGTCTGCTCCACCCCCCAGATCACGAGCTTATTTCTGGTTGTAGAAGCCGGTTTCCGCGATGCGTCTGCGTTCTTCCGCTGATACGTCGACATCGGCCGGTGAGAGCAGGAACACTTTTGTCGCCACCTTGTCGAACGATCCGCGCAGCGCGAAGGCCAGGCCCGCGGCGAAGTCGACCAACCGCTTGGCGTCGGCGTTGCTCAGATCCACCAGGTCCATGATCACCGGATTGCCCTCGCGAAAGCGTTCGCCGATGATCCGAGCCTCGCTGTAATCGCGCGGGCGCAGCGTCGTGATCTTGGACAAGGGGCCTCCGTCCTCGAAGATCCCGGGCCGCCGCACCGGGGCGGGCTCGGGACGCACGCGCTCCTCCAGCCTGCGCTCCTCGGCGTCGGGATCGACGGCGAGCGCGCCACGGGTCGTACCGCGCAGCGGAGGCGGGCTCCCGCCCGCGCGGAACCGGCCCGACGGCGCGGAGTCGATCCGGGTCGGACGCCGGGGCGCGTCGTAGCGGTCGTCGCCGTAGGGCTCGTCGGCGTAGTCGTCGCGCCGCGACACCGAGTAACCCGCCTTGTAGGGCGACTTGTACGCGGGCTCGGGATAGTCGACGTCGTCGAAACGGCTTGCGCCGTACCGATCGTCGGCGTAGCGATCGACGTAGCCGTCGCGGTCGGAGTAGTCACGGGGCCGGGGCCTGCGAGCGCCGCGCTCGTCCACCCCTCGGGGAGCGCGATCGTCGACGTAGTCGTCTTCGTAATCCTCGAGCGGAACCATGCCGAAGTACGCCTTGAACTTGTGCAGCGTGCTCATTGGTCGACCTTCCTTCGGCCCCGGTGGCGGCCGGGTGTTGAAGTCTTGCTCAGCCCTCGTCAGATCCCAGCATATGTGTCGAATGTGACTGATGAGGTTTCTTTGCTAGCCCGAGGTTATCGGTCGCATACCCATCAAGGCGGTACCGACACGCACAACCGTCGAACCATGTTCGATCGCGCATTCCAGATCACCCGACATTCCCGCGGAAAGCTCTGTCGCGTCCGGATGATCGGCGACCAACAACGTGTGCAACATCGCAAGTCGCGCAAATGCGGCATCGGACTCCGAACCCAAGGGTGGAATGGCCATCAGACCCGACAAACGTAATCCCGGAGCGTCCGCAATCCGTTGCGCGAGCACGGGAAGATCAGCGGCCGTGACACCCCCTCGCGCGGGGTCGTCGTCCAGGCTCACCTGGAGCAACACCCGCAGCGGTTCGGTGCGTTCGCCCGCCTCCAGCGCAGCCACCGCGCCGGCGTTCAGAGCGGTTGCCAGACGTTCGCTGTCGACCGAGTGAACCGTGTGCGCCCAGCGGGCGACACTGCGCGCTTTGTTCCGCTGCAACCGCCCGATCATGTGCCAGCGGATGCCGGAGAGGTCTTCCTCACGTAACGCCGCCACCTTGGCGGCCGCCTCCTGCTCCCGCGACTCGCCGAACTCGCGCCGGCCGAGCCGATGCAGGATCGCCACGTCCGAAGCCGGGAAGAATTTCGTCACCGGCAGCAGCCGCACCGAATCCGGCGACCGACCCGCGGCGCGACACGCCGCGTCGATGCGAGCGAGCAGACCGGCAAGGTTGTCCGACAGCTCGGCGGTCCTGGCGGCGAGTGCGCCGTCCACCGCGGCCCCGGCTTCGGCGCTCATGCGCGCGCCTCCCCGGCGCACGGCGCGTCGACCAGACGGGCGATTCGCGCGGTCACGCGGCGGCCTCCATCCAGATCACCCCGCCGATCCGGCCGGTCGGCGCGCCACGGCGATGGCTGAACAAGGTGCGGTCCTCGATGGTGCACCGCGGGTCCACCGCGATCGCGCCGACGCCTGCCTCGGTGAGCTGCCGGGAGATTCCCGCGCGCAGATCCAGGCCCGGCGTGCCGCGGACCGTGGTGGTCGCACTGCCGGGCAGATGCGCTTCGACGTCGGCGCGCATGGCGGCGGGAACCTCGTACTGACGGCCGGAGGCGGCGGGCCCGAGCAGCGCGCCGACCCGATCCAGGCGCGCGCCGACCGAGACCATCGCGTCGAGCACACGCGGCACGATGCCGATGCGAGCGCCGATCCGCCCCGCGTGCACCGCGGCGATCACGCCCGCCTCGTCGTCGGACAGCAGGATGGGCACGCAGTCGGCGGTGAGCACGACCAGCGCGAGACCCGGCACGGTGGTCACGAGCGCGTCGGTGGCCGGGACCGGTTCGGCGCGCGGCCCGTCGACGATCTCCACGTTGCGGCCGTGGATCTGTTCCATCCAGACCAGGCGCTCCGGCGGCAGGCCGATGCCCTCGGCCAGCCGGTCGCGGTTGCGCCGCACGGCCGTCGGATCGTCGCCGACGTGGTCGCCCAGATTGAACGAGTCGTAGGGTGGCGCCGAGAAGCCTCCGGACCTGGTCGTGGTGACCCGTCGGACAGTGATGGTCGGCGCGATAGTCATGGCGACGAGCGTAGTGGCGCTCGGTGAAGGGCGTCGAAATGCCCAGGTAGAGAGCGAATATTCCCCCGGGACGGAATCAGTCGCGTCGTATCGAGCGCCTCGGCGCCCGGTCCCGCCCGGCCGGCCCCCGCACCGGCGTCCCCCGAATTCCTGTGCACAGTCGTGCTTCGGGACCGCTTCGGCGTATCCCTCCGACGCGTCCCGGCGCGGGCCGGGATCGCTCTTTCCAGCTCGGTCCCGGCCTGCGCCGGAACCGGATTCCAGCGCCCGATGGGTGCTGCCGGACGCAGTCCGTCTTCAGCCCGCGCATGGCCGGAGCGAAGGCGGAGGTACGCAGCACGCGCATGGCCGGAGCGAACGCGGAGGTACGCAGCACGCGCATAGCCGGAGCGAACGCGGAGGTACGCAGCACGCGCATAGCCGGAGCGAAGGCGGAGGTACGCAGCACGCGCATGGCCGGAGCGAAGGCGGAGGTACGCCTAATGGGCGCTGCCGGACGCAGTCCGTCTTCAGCACGCGCATGGCTGGAGCGAAGGCGGAGGTACGCCTAGCCCCTCCGCATGAACGACGGCACGTCCACGTCGTCGTCATCGTCGTCGGCATCCGGCGGCGTGATGTGCGGTCGCGTGCCGCTCGTCACCGACGGCTCGCCCAGGGTGCGCGGCCGTTCGGTGTCCCGGTAGCTCGGCAACGTGCCGCGGCCAGCCGTACCCGTGACGGACGTGCTCGGCGTGCTGTCGCTGCTTCGCGCGGTCAACTCGCTGGTTCGGCTCTGCCCGATCTCACCGGACCGCGCCGTGCCGATGGTGCTGCGACCCGACGTCTCGAAGGTGCGCCGGGCCGGGCCGCCGCCGTCGAAGCCCGCCGCGATCACGGTGACCCGCACCTCGTCGCCGAGCGAGTCGTCGATCACGGTGCCGAAGATGATGTTGGCCTCGATGTGCGCGGCCTCCTGCACCAGCGAAGCCGCCTCGTTGATCTCGAACAGCCCGAGATCGGACCCGCCCGCGATCGACAGCAGCACGCCGTGCGCGCCGTCCATGGAGGCTTCCAGCAGCGGCGAATTGATCGCCGCCTCGGCCGCTTTCACCGAGCGGCCCTCGCCGCGCGACGAGCCGATACCCATCAGCGCGCTGCCCGCGCCGGACATCACGCTCTTGACATCGGCGAAGTCGACGTTGATCAGACCCGGGGTGGTGATCAGGTCGGTGATGCCCTGCACACCGTTGAGCAGCACCTCGTCGGCGGAGCGGAACGCGTCCATCAGGCTCACCGCCGCGTCGCCGAGCTGCAGCAGCCGGTCGTTCGGGATGACGATCAGCGTGTCGCACGACTCGCGCAGCAGATTGATGCCGACCTCGGCCTGATTCCCGCGCCGCTTGCCCTCGAAGGAGAACGGGCGGGTGACCACGCCGATGGTGAGCGCGCCGAGCTTGCGCGCGATCTGCGCGACGACCGGGGCGCCACCGGTGCCGGTGCCGCCGCCCTCACCCGCCGTCACGAAGACCATGTCGGCGCCCTTGAGCACCTCTTCGATCTCGTCCTTGTGGTCCTCGGCGGCTTTACGGCCGACCTCGGGGTCCGCGCCTGCTCCGAGACCTCGGGTCAGCTCGCGGCCGACGTCGAGCTTGACGTCGGCATCGCTCATCAGCAGCGCTTGGGCGTCGGTGTTGACCGCGATGAACTCGACACCTTTGAGTCCCTGCTCGATCATCCGGTTGACGGCATTCACACCGCCGCCGCCGATACCGACGACCTTGATCACCGCAAGGTAGTTGTGCGGGGGCGTCATGGGCTCTCGCCTTCCTTCGATCTAAAGCCTGTCGTTTCCGGATGCTCGGCACACCGCTTTTTCGGCCCGGTCCGGGGGTCGGGTCGCTACGAGGAGCGAACCGCGGCTCGGGCAAACCCTAAAGCTCAACCATAGGGTTAGCGTTATGTCAAGTATCCGACTGGTGCGGAACGCTATTCGCAGCCGACGCGATACGCGCGCAGGCGCGCCGAAACGAGAGCCAGAATCTTGCGTGATCCCGCTCGTCTCGCCGCTCCACACGTCGTATGGTGAACGGTTGCCCCCCGGCTCCCTTCTCGGCGCCGGAACAACTCCCGGACCGCCGAAAATTACCTGGGCGCAATGGGTGTGGATCACTTTACCGTGACCAGATTGGGACTCGACACATCGAACACCGTTCCGGGGCGCGTCAACAACGGCAACACGACCGCCGCCTTTCGTTCGGCGTCGTCGCTCCCGCCCCAGAGTACCGTGCGGCCGCCCTTCAGATTCAGCGAAATATCCGAAATGGACCGTGCCACAACCTCGCTCACCTGAACCGCCAGCGCAGGCGGCACGATGGCGATCACCGAGACCGCAGCCCTGGTCACCGGATCGGCGCCGCCGGGATGATCGGTGATCAACTTCGGCACGCCGATCGGAGCCGGCTCGACCGCGAATTCCACGCCGTCCGCGTCCAGCAGATGCGCGCCTTCCCTGCTGTCGTAGAACAACACCGCGGCGCGCTCGACGACCGTCACCCGAACCGTGGACGGAAACACCCGCTGCACCCGTGCCGTGCGTACCTTCGGAATGCTCGCCACCCGGCGTGCCACGGCATTGGTGTCGATCCGCAAGATCGAGCGGCCGGAAGGAATTTCGAGCACATCCCGCACTTGTTGTTCGGGCACCGCCACCGCGCCCTCGATTCGCACGCTGCGCACCGAGAGCACCGGGGTGAACCAGGCGAGAACACAGAGCACTGCAAGGACGCACACGCTCAGCAATCCCCACAGGCGAATTCGGCGCCAGTCGAGCTCGCCGAACCGATCACCCGCGCGGCGCCCGGCTGCGCGCGCCGACCCGACCCCGCGCACGCCGGGTCACCGTCCGTGCTGGGGACGCGCCCGTAATCCGTCGAGAATCTGACCGCCCAGCATCGTCACGTCGCCCGCGCCCATGGTGATCACCACGTCGCCCGGCAACGCCAGCCCCGCGACCTGGCGCCCGACCCGGGACATGTCCGGCTGGTAGTGCACCGGCTTGGTCACCGATTGCGCCACCAGCGCTCCGTTCACGCCCGGCAGCGGCTTCTCCCGCGCGCCGTAGACATCGAGCACGACGACCTCGTCGGCCAGACTGAGCGCGGCGCCGAAGTCCTGGGCGAAGGTCGCGGTCCGGCTGTAGAGATGTGGCTGGAAGACCACGATGACCCGGCCCTGCCTGGACCGGGCTCCGTCGCGCGCCTCCTGCTGGACCAGTTCGGCGGCGGCGCCGAGCACGGCGCGCACCTCGGTGGGGTGGTGGGCATAGTCGTCGAACACCCGCACCCCGTTCTCCCGACCGGCGAACTGGAACCGGCGGTGCACACCGCCGAACCCTTCCAGGCCCTGGATGATCTCGCCGACATCGGCGCCGGTGGCCCGGGCGGCGAGCAGGGCGCCGAGCGCGTTGAGCGCCATGTGCCTGCCCGGCACCGACAGGCGCAGCGTGCGCGGCGCGGCCTCGTCGGTGAGCTGGAATTGCGCGATGCCGCCGACGTCCCGCGGCTCCCAACTGTGCAGCCGGGCGCCCACCGGGACCGGCGCGTCGGCGAGTTCGCCGGAGCCGTAGCCGAGGACTTGGACGTTTCGCTCGGCCAAGCGCGCACCGACTCGCTCGGCCAGCGCCAGCGAGCCCGGATCGTCCAGGCACACCACCAGCAGGCCGCCCGCGGCGAGGCGGTCGGCGAAGTCGTCGAAGACCTGCACGTAGGCCTCGTCGGAGCCGAAGAAATCCAGGTGATCGGACTCGATGTTGGTGACCACGGCGACGTCCGGGTCGTATTGCAGCAGCGAGCCGTCGCTCTCGTCGGCTTCGGCCACGAAGATGTCACCGGTGCCGTGGTGGGCGTTGGTGCCCGCCTCGTTCAGCTCGCCGCCCACCGCGAACGACGGATCGAACCCGCAGTGCTGCAACGACACGATGAGCATGGAGGTCGTGGACGTCTTGCCGTGCGTACCGGACACGAGCAAGGTGCGATACCCCCGCATCAGCGAGGCCAGCACCGTGGGGCGCAGCAGCACCGGGATATCGCGCCGGTTGGCCTCGACCAGCTCCGGGTTGGTCTTCGGAATGGCGGCGTAAGTGGTGACCACCGCGGTCGGGCCGCCGGGTAGCAGGTCCAAGGCGGTGGCGTCGTGCCCGATCCGCACCTGAGCGCCGCGAGCGCGCAGCGCCAGCACGCCCCGGCTCTCCTTGGCGTCCGACCCCGACACCGCGCCGCCGCGTGCGAGCAGGATCCGCGCGATGCCGGACATCCCGGCCCCGCCGATGCCGACCATGTGCACACGCTCCAGCTCCGGGGGCAGCGCGGTCCGTTCGACGCCCGCGTCCTGGACCACCCGATCTGCGGTCGTGTCGCTCATCGGCGCGCCACCTCCAGCGCGATCCGCGCCACCTCGTCGGCGGCGTCGCGGTGCCCGGCGCCTGCGGCGGCCCGGCCCATCTCGGTCAGCCGTGCGGAGTCCATGAGCAGCGGAATCACCTCATCGATCACGTACTTCGGCGTCAACTCGGAGTCGGGGACAATTCTGCCACCGCCCTGGCGCACCACGGGCCGAGCGTTGAGTTCCTGTTCCCCATTACCGTGCGGCAGCGGCACGTAGAACGCGGGCAGCCCCACCGCCGAGACCTCCGCGACGGTCATCGCGCCCGATCGGCAGACCACCGCGTCGGCGGCGGCATAGGCGAGGTCCATCCGGGACAGGTACGGCACGGCGACGTAGCGAGCGCCGTCCGCGGCGGATCCGTCCACGTCGATGGTGTTCTTGGGCCCGTGCGCGTGCAGCACCGAGATGCCCGCGGCGGCCAGCTGGGGCGCGGCGCCCGAGACCGCGTCGTTGAGCGTCCGCGCGCCTTGGGAACCGCCGAAGACCAGCAGCACCGGGCCTTCGGACGGAAGGCCGAAGTGCTCCCGCGCCTCGGCCCGCAGTGCGGCGCGGTCCAGTCCGGTGATCGATTCGCGCACTGGAATGCCCACCACCCGCGCGTCCGCCAGGCCGGAGTCCGGGACCGCCGCGAGCACCCGAGCGGCGCGGCGGGCGCCGACCTTGTTCGCGATACCGGCCTTGGCGTTGGCCTCGTGCACCACCACCGGCACCGGGCGTCTGCGGCGCAGCACACCCGCGCCGGCGGCGAGATACGCCGGAAGCGCAACGTACCCGCCGAAACCGATGATCACGTCGGCCTCGACCGCATCGATGACCGCCCTGGTGGCCGCCACCGAGGCGCGCACCCGACCGGGTAACCGCAGCAGATCGGCGGTGGGCTTGCGGGGCAGCGGAACCGGAGGGATGAGCTCGAGCGGATAGCCGCGCTCGGGAACCAGGCGGGTCTCCAGACCGCGTTCGGTGCCCAGCGCCGTCACCCGGATGGAATCGTCGAGCCGCCGCAACGCGTCGGCCACCGCCAGTGCCGGTTCGATGTGGCCCGCCGTGCCGCCGCCCGCGACGATTACCGAGATCACCTGGATCTTCCCCGTTCTCTTGCGTGATTGACCGGATAACTGGGTTCCCAAGCCCTGGTGGCACGCGCCGAGCTGGTGCCGCGACTCTCCGGCGAGCGGCGGCGCGCCGGTTCCGCACGCCCCCGCCTGCCCTGCGGCAGCGCCGAGGATCCGCGATCGGACGGCCGCGGCGCCCGGCCACGTCGGGCGCTCGCCCGAGCCGGCGCGTACACCTCGGGTTTGGGCAACCGCAACAGCCTACTGAAACGACCGTCCTGTCCGGCGTGCAGCGCCGCGACGGCTTCCGGCTCGTGCCTGGCCGCGTTGGCGATCAGCCCGAACATCAGCAAGGTGATCGCGAGCGATGAGCCGCCGGCGGACACCAGTGGCAGCTGCAGCCCGGTGACCGGCAGCAGACCGACGACATACCCGATGTTGATCATGGCCTGTCCGGCGATCCACGTGGTCGCGGAGGCGGTCAGCAGCCGCAGGAACGGATCCGCCGACCGGCTGGCGATGCGCAGTCCCGTGTAGACGAACAAGGCGAACAGGCCCAGCACCAGTGCGCAACCGAGAAAGCCCAGCTCCTCCCCGATGATCGCGAAGATGAAGTCGTTGTGGGCGTTCGGCAAGTAGCTCCACTTGGCCCGGCTCTGTCCCAGGCCCCTGCCCCAGATCCCTCCGTCGGCAAGGGAATACAGGGCCTGTCGAGCTTGATAGTTGTCGCCCTGCGGATCGGAGCCCGGATTGAAGAAGGACCGGACCCGATTCGACCGGTAACCGGCGGACATGGCGAGCACGCCCGCGGCGACGACGCCGGAAACCGCGATCGTCACGAACAGCCGGATCGGAAGTCCGCCGAACCACAGCAAGGCGCCGAGGATGATGCCCACCGCGACCGTGGTGCTGAGATTCGGCTGGACCACGATCAACAGACAGACCAGCACACCCGCCGGGACGAGCGGCACCAGGATGTCGCGCAGACTCGAACCCATCGCTCGCCGGGAAACCAGCAAGTGCGCGCCCCAGACGATCAAGGTCACCTTCACGACCTCGGACGGCTGCACCGAGACGGGACCGAGGATCAGCCAGCGGCGCGCGCCCTGCACGCTGGTGCCGATGCCCGGAATGAGCACGAGCACCAGCGCCAGCACCGAGATCGCGAACAGCGGGAACGACGCCTGGCGTAACAGGCGCAGCGGAACGCGCAGGGCCAGATAGAACAGCACCGCGCCGATCGCCGCGAACAACGTCTGCTGGATGAACAGGGAGTACGCCGACCCGCCCTCGGCGTACTCGACGACGCCGGACGCGGACAGGACCATGACCAGTCCGAGGGCCGTCAGCAGCGTGGCGATGGTGACGACGAGATGGAAGGACGCGAGCGGCCGTGCCAGCCACGAACCGGGACCCGTCCCTACGCCGCGGCCACGCCGGGATGGCGTCCCGGCTTCTCGTGCGCCCGAGGTCCGGGCCGCCTTACCGGTCCACCGCCTGCCGTTGCCCGAAGTCACGAGACACCCGCGGCCCGCGCCGGTAGCACCACTGTCACAGCGAACCAGCGGAGGCGGAGGATGCTTGCGCGTCCGCGAAAGCGACTCGACCGACCGGGGCGGGTGTCGATACCCCGCCCGCCCCGGTCGGCAGTCATCGCAAACCCCCGATATCGGTGGTTCCGAGGTCACCGTCTTCCAGGGCGTGCACCGCCTGGGCGAAACTGCGACCCCGGTGGGTGTAATCGGCGAACATGTCCAGCGACGCGGCGGCCGGAGCCAGCAGCACGGTGTCGCCGCGGCGGGCGAACCCGGCGGCCGCTCGCACGGCCCGCGCCATGACAGCGTCGGCCGCGGCGGCCCTCGACGCTTCATCACCCATCCCTGCATCGTCTCCCGCGATCAGCTCGACGACGGGGACCTCGGGCGCGTGTCGCGCCAACGCGGCCGCGAGCACCGGTGCGTCGGCGCCGATCAGCACCGCCGCGACCAGGCGGTCGGCGACCTCCTCGACGAGGTCGTCGACGTGCGCGCCCTTGAGCTGGCCACCGGCCACCCAGATCACCTGCGGATGCGCCAGGATCGATGAGCGCGCGGCGTGCGGATTGGTGGCCTTGGAGTCGTCGACGAACTCGACGCCGGACAGCTCGCGGACGAACGCCGCGCGGTGCGGGCCGACCTTGTGCTCGATCAAGCCTTCCCGGACGAACTGCGGCGCGACGTCGATCGCCCTGGTCAACGCGGAGGCGGCGAGTGCGTCGGCGACGCCGGCGGGGCCGGGCGGGCTGATGTCGCCGACCTCGGCCAGGATCGCGGCCTTGGTGAACGCGCGGTCGAGCAGCTTGCCGTCCACCACGCCGAGCTCGCCGTCGGCGGGCACGCCCACCCGGAACCCGACGGTCCGGCGCGCCTTGGACTTGCGGGCCAGCGAGGCCGCGACCGGATCGTCCAGGCCGACCACGCCGACCCGGCCGACCAGCGCCCTGGCCTTGGCCGCGGCGTAGGCGTCCAGGCCGCCGTGCCAATCCAGGTGATCCTCGGCCACGTTCAGCACGACACCCGCCTCCGGACGCACCGACGGC
Source organism: Nocardia sp. NPDC051929 (assembly GCF_044548645.1). Classification (NCBI taxonomy): domain Bacteria; kingdom Bacillati; phylum Actinomycetota; class Actinomycetes; order Mycobacteriales; family Nocardiaceae; genus Nocardia; species Nocardia sp. NPDC051929. The sequence goes on from NZ_JBIUCG010000032.1 coordinate 16,966, forward strand.
GCCCAGTGCAGCTGGAACGACGACAGCTCCACCGCGAGCACCTGCGGACCGGGGTTGCGCCGCAACGCATCCAGGATGGGCAGGCCGATGTTGCCGCACGCGACGCTGGCGATGCCCGCCGCGCGCAGGATCGCGTGGGTCATCTGGGTCGTGGTGGTCTTGCCGTTGGTGCCGGTGACGACCAGCCATTTGCGCACCGGACCGTAGATCCTGGCCTGATCGACCCACCAGGAGAACTCCACGTCGCCCCACACCGGCGTACCCTCCGCGACCGCGGACGCCAGCACCGGCGAGTCCGGCCGCCAGCCCGGGCTGGTGATCACCAGCGCGAACCGGCTCCAGTCCGCGTTCTCCAGTTCCGCGGTGGTGGCGACGTCCAGCCCGAGCCCGGCCGCCTCGGCCAGGGCCGCTGCGCCGCCGTCGGTCACCACCGGACGCGCGCCGATGTCGCGCAGCGGTTCCACCAGCGAGCGTCCCGACACGCCCCAGCCCGCGACCAGAACGTCGCGTCCGCGTAGGAATTCCAGCATGGGCCCTGGGGTGCGCAGAGCCCGCGGCGAATGTTCGACCATCTCGTTCACCCGACCGCGGAGAGGTATTCGCTGTAGAACAGCCCGAGCCCGACGGCGGAGGCCATCGCGGCCAGCAGCCAGAATCTGATGATCACCGTGGTCTCGGCCCATTTGCTGAGCTCGAAGTGATGGTGGAACGGCGCCATCTTGAACAGCCGGTTGCGCGTGGTACGGAAGACGGCGACCTGCAGCACCACCGACGCCGTCTCGGCGACGAACAGCGCGCCGATGACGATCATCAGCAGCTCGGTGCGGGTGGTGATGGACAGGCCTGCCAGCAGGCCGCCCAGCGCGAGCGAACCGGTGTCGCCCATGAAGATCTTGGCCGGTGCGGCGTTCCACCACAGGAACCCGACGCACGCCGCCGCGCCCGCGGCGCAGACCAGCGCGAGATCCAGCGGATCGCGCACGTTGTAGCAGCCGGTCTCGGGCTTGGTCTCGCAGGCGTGGTAGTACTGCCAGAACGTGATGATCACGTATCCGCCCAGCACCAGGCTCATCGATCCGGCGGCCAGCCCGTCGAGTCCGTCGGTGAGGTTCACCGCGTTGGACCAGGCGACCACCACGAAGCAGACGAACACCAGGAACACGACCACGCCCATGGTCACCGTGCTGATGTCGCGCACGTAGGACAGGTGCCTGCTGGCGGGCGTCAGCCCGCTGCCGCCGCGGAACTGCAAGGCGAGGATGCCGAAGATCACGGCCGAGGACAGCTGGCCGAGATACTTGCCCGCCGCGGTCAGGCCCAGGTTGCGCTGCTTGCGGATCTTGATGAAATCGTCGACGAAACCCACCGCGCCCAGCGCCGTGGCCAGCCCGAGCACGAGCAACGCCGACGCCGACGGCCCGTCGGCGTCGTAACCGATGCCGATCAGGTGGGAGCCCAGGTAACCGGCCCACATGCCGACCAGGATGGCGACGCCGCCCATCGTCGGCGTACCGCGCTTGGCCTGATGGCTGGCGGGACCGTCGACCCGGATCTCCTGCCCGAAGCCCTGCTTGGCGAACAACCGGATCAGCAGCGGGGTGAGCAGGATCGAGACCGTCAGCGCGATCGCCGCGGCGAAGAGAATCTGTCTCATCCTGCTGCCTCCGTGTCCTGTCCCACCCCGTTGTCCGCCGCGCCGCCGCGTGCGGCCACGGCGGCCGGGTCGGTCAGATGCTCGGCGACCTCCCACAGGCCGACCGACTTCGATGCCTTGACCAGCACCACGTCGCCGGGGGCCACTTCCTGCTCGAGCAGCGCGATCGCGGCCGCGATGTCGGGCACGAGGACCGATTCCTCGCCCCAGGACCCTTCCATCACCGCGCCCTGGTGCAGCGCGCGGGCGGGCCTGCCGGTGCCGACGGCGACCACCCGGCTGACGTCCAACCGCACCGCGAGCCGCCCGATGGCGTCGTGCTCCAGGACGGATTCCTCGCCGAGTTCGCCCATCTCGCCGAGCACCGCCCAGCTGCGCCGCGGCGTCTCGGCCGCGCGCGCCATGCTCACCAGCGCTTTGAGCGCGGCGCGGACCGAGTCCGGATTGGCGTTGTAGGAGTCGTTGACGACGGTGATCCCGTCCGCGGTGGTCCGTACGTCCATCCGGCGGGCGGACGCGGCGCGCGCGTCGGACAGCGCGGCGACGGCGGTGTCCAGATCGGCGCCGCATTCCAGCGCGACCGCGATCGCCGACAGCGCGTTGCCCACGTGGTGCTCGCCGTGCACGGCCAGGCGCACCTGGGCGCTGCCCGCGGACGTGTGCACGGTGAACGCGGCCCTGGCCTGGTCATCGAGCCGGATGTCGGTGGCCCGCACGTCGGCGGTCGCGGCCTGCCCGACGGTCACCACCCGCGCCGATGTGCGCGAGGCCATCGCGGCGACCTGGGGATCGTCGGCGTTGAGCACGGCGAGACCGGTGGGCGGCAGCGCCTCGACCAGCTCGCCCTTGGTCTTGGCGATGGCCTCGCGGCTGCCGAACTCGCCGAGATGCGCGGTGCCGACGTTGAGCACCACGCCGATGCTCGGCGGCGCCACCTCGGCCAGCGCCGCGATGTGCCCGGGCCCGCGCGCGGACAGCTCCAGCACCAGGAAGCGGGTGCCCGCGTCGGCGCGCAACGCCGTCCACGGGTGGCCGAGTTCGTTGTTGAACGACCCAGGCGGGGCCACCACCGTGCCCAGCGGCGCCAGGACGGCGGCCAGCAGGTCCTTGGTGGAGGTCTTGCCGGACGAGCCGGTGACGCCGACGACGGTGAGCCCGCCGTCGGCGGCGAGACGCGACACGCTGGCGTGGGCGAGCGCGGCGAGCGCGGTCAGCACGGCGGCGCCGGATCCGTCCGCATCGTGGCTGAGCGCGACCGAACTCGACGGCACGTCGCCGCCGCCTGGCGTGACCACGATGGCGGGCACGCCCACCGGCCGCGCCGCAAGCACCGCCACCGCGCCCGCGGCGACCGCCGCGCCCGCGTAGTCGTGGCCGTCGGAGCGCTCACCCGGCAGCGCCAGGAACAGATCGCCGGAACCGATTCGGCGCGAGTCGAATTCGACCGCGCCGGTCACTCGCACCTCCGGGTCTGCGACGTCGTGCAGCGTGCCGCCGACGACCTCCGCGATCTCCCGCAGTGTCATCTCGATCATGAAACCGTCAAGTCCTCCGCGTGGTTACCTTGCGGACTGCGTCTTTCCAATGCGGCCGCGAGTACGTCGCGGTCGTCGAACGGGTGCTTCACGCCCTGGATCTCCTGCCCTGCCTCATGTCCCTTGCCCGCGATCAGCACCACGTCACCGGGGCGCGCCCACGCCACCGCCGCGGCGATGGCCTCCGCTCGGTCTCCGATCTCCCGCACCTCGCCGCGTTCGGCTTCCGGGACCTCCAGTGCACCGGAGCCGAGGGCGGCGCGGATGGCCGCCGGATCCTCGGTGCGCGGGTTGTCGTCGGTGATGATCAGCAGATCGGCGCCCCGCGCGCCTACGGCGCCCATCAGCGGCCGCTTCGCCGCGTCCCGGTCGCCACCCGCGCCGACCACCACCGCGAGCCGTCCCGCGGTGTCGGCCGCGAGATGACCACGCAGCGTGGCGATCACGGACTCCAACGCCGCGGGCTTGTGCGCGTAGTCGACGATCGCCAAGAAGTCCTGTCCGCGCTCCACCCGCTGCATGCGGCCGGGCACGTCCACGGTCGCCAGCGCCGGAGCCGCGATCGACGGCTCGACGCCCGCCGCGGCGCACACCGCCACCGCGAGCAGGCCGTTGGCGACGTTGTAGCGGCCGGGAAGCCGAAGGCGTACGGGAGTTTCGCCCTGCGGACCGGCCGCGGTGAAGTCTTGTTCGCCGCCGTGCGCCGACACCGCGCCGGTGACGCTCCAGGCGGCGGTCCTGGTGGTCGAGACGGTGACCGGGTTCGGCAGGCCGGCGGCCAGCCGCCGCCCCCACTCGTCGTCCACGCAGACGACGGCGGTGCGGGCCGCGACCGGCGAATCGGGTTCGAACAGCTTGCGTTTGGCGGCGAAGTAGTCCTCGAAGTCGGCGTGGAAGTCGAGGTGGTCCTGGGACAGATTGGTGAACGCGCCCACCGCGAACCGCACTCCGTCCACCCGGCCCAGCGTCAGCGCGTGGCTGGATACCTCCATCACCACCGCGTCCACGCCCTGCTCGACCATCAGCGCGAACATCGCGTGCAGCTGCGGCGCCTCCGGAGTGGTCAGCGCGCTCGGCACCCGCCTGCCGCCGATCCTGGTCTCGATCGTGCCGATCAGCGCGGTGGACAGCCCCGCGGCGGCCAGGCCCGCCTCCACCAGGTAGGAGGTCGTGGTCTTGCCCGAGGTTCCGGTGATCCCGACGATGCGCAGCCGCTCGGACGGATTGCCGTAGATCGTGGCCGACAGCTCGCCGAGCACCGCCCTCGGATTCTCCCGCACCAGCACCGGCACCTCGAGCGGACCGGCCAGTTCCGCACCCGCCGCGTCGGTCAGTACCGCGACCGCGCCGCGGGAGACGGCGTCGCGCGCGAAACGCGCCCCGTGCGCGCGGGCCCCGGGCAGTGCGGCGAACAGGTCACCGGGTAGCACGGCATCCGAGCGCTGCTCGATGCCGGTGACCGCCACGTCCGATTCGGCGCTCGTCGTGGCCCCGATGACGGCGGCCAGCGACGCCAGCGGCGTTGACGGCGAATGCTCTGGCCGCAATGCGCGCGGTTGACCGGACTGCACAGAAACCAGGCTCCTTTCGGGGGCGGCGATCGACGTGTCAGGTTACCGGCGACCGGTCACGGCGGGACCATGCGCCCCGTCGCAACGCCGGGGAGGTCGCCCACCGCACCCTACGGGTTCGCCCGCCCGGCCCGGACCGCGCCACGCGGCACTCGGACGCCGCCGGGCGAGGACGCGGCGCGCACGGCGGGCCGTCGTCGGCCTTTGCCCCTCGAACACCGCACTCACCTGCTGCTTCCTCCACACCGATCCGATGTCTTCGCTACCGACCGCACATCCCCGGAGCGGATCGATCACCCTGCCTGCAAGACGAATTGCCTGGACGGCTGGACGGACGGCGGGATGCGGTCGCGCTGCAGGGCCCACGAGGCGATGTTGTGGAACAGCGGAGCCACCGAACCGCCCCCGGAGCCGTCCGAACTGCGCACGGGCGCGTCGAGCATGAGGCCGATCACGTACCGAGGATTCTCCGCGGGAACCATGCCCGCGAACGTGATCCAGAACGACGACGTGGAGTAGCACCGGCAATTGCGATCGACCTTCTGCGCGGTACCGGTCTTGCCCGCCACCTGGTAGCCCGTGATGGCCGCGGGCCATCCGGTGCCGTTCTGGTTGGCGTTCATGGGGTCACGCTGCACCACCGCCTGGAACATCGTCCGCAAGGTGGCGGCGGTCTGCTTGCTCACCACCCGCACGCCGTCCGGCTGGGTCTCCTCGGTGCGGGCGCCGTCCGGCGCGATCCTCGCCCGCAGGATCCGCGGCGGAATGCGGACACCGTCGTTGGCGATCGCCTGATACATCCCGGCCATCTGCAGCGTCGTCATCGAAAGACCTTGGCCGATAGGAAGGTTGGCGAAGGTGCCGCCGGACCACTGATCCCGGTCCGGCATCAGTCCCGCGCTCTCGCCCGGCAGGCCGATGCCCGTGCGCTGCCCGAGCCCGAACCGGTGCGCCATGTCGGCGAAGCGATCCTCGCCCACGCGCTGCGCGAGCATCAGCGTGCCCACATTGGAAGAGCGGCCGAAGATTCCGGTGGTCGTGTAGGGCTCGACGCCGTGCGACCACGCGTCGTGCACCGTGACACCCGCCATCTGGATCGCGCCGGGCACCTGGTGCACCTCGTCGGGATCGGTCAGGCCGTAGTCGATGGCCGCGGCCGCCGTGACGATCTTGTTCACCGAGCCGGGCTCGAACACGTCCGTGACCGACGGGTTGCTCAGCTGGGCATTGGCCCACTTCTGCGGTCCCAGGTCGGGATTGAAGGTGTTGTCGTTGGCCATCGCCAGGACCTGCCCTGTCTTGGCGTCCAGGACGACGGCCGAAGCGGAACCCGCACCGGAGACGTCTTTGGCCTGCTGCACCTGCTGCTGCACGTAGTACTGCAGATCGGAGTCCAAGGTGAGCTCCACGGCGGACCCGTTGACCGCGGGCTGCTCGTCGCGCCAACTGCCGGGAATGACCGCGCCGTCCGAGCCGCGATCGTAGGTGTGCGATCCGTCGGTACCGGCCAGCACCGAGTCGAGCGACGACTCCAGCCCGATCTGCCCGTGACCGTCCCAACCGACAGCGCCGACGACATTCGCCGCCAGCGACCCGCCGGGGTAGACCCGTGGGCTCTGCTGGTCGGAGCCCACCTGCGGATATTTATCGGTGATCTCGTCCGCGATGCGCGGATCGACATTTTGGGCGAGGAACACGAACTGCTCGTCGCTGTTCAGCTTGGCCAGCAGGTCCGCTTCCGCGGGCGCGTCTTTGCCGAGCTTCTCGTGGATGGTGCGCGCGATGTCGCGCAGCCGCTGATCCGGATCGGGCGCCTTGTCGTTCTTGGCCTTGGCGTCCGCCAGTTCCTTCCGGACCGCGACCGGCCGGAAATGCAGCGCCTTGGCCGACACGGTGAAGGCCAGCGCTTTGCCGTAGCGGTCGGTGATCGGCCCGCGGATGGCCGGGTCGGGCTGATGGGTGGTGCGCTGGCTGGCCGCTTGGGCCGACAGTCCCGGCGCGGCGACGCTCTGCACCCACAGCAGTTGCAGCGCGACGACCGCGAGCGCGACGAACATGACCACTCGTCCGACGCCGAGGCGCAACCGGAGCGGGCCGTCCGAGACAGCTGAGCGCGGTGGCCGCGGCCCGCCCGTGGTGCGGGGCGCCGAGGGCCCGCGCCTGCGCGGCGCGGGCCTGGGATGCGTCACTGCGGGGCTCCGCCGGGCACCGCCTCCGGGGCCTGCGCGGCTTCCTGCTGCGGCGACGCTTCCGCGGGCGGCTGGGGCGAAGTGACCTGCGGTGTGACCGAAGCCGCGGGCACTCCGGGCTGCGGCGGGTTGATCGCCGAAGTCGGGGCCGGGCTCGCGGCCGTGGGCGCCGAGTTCACTTGCGCGTTGTTCTGCGATCCCGTGTTCGGCTGACCCGGCGCCGGAGCACCGGGCGTGGTGGTGACCGGCACCACCCGCTCCCCTCTCGGCGCCCGCGCGGAAGGCGAGGCGTTCAGCGGCGGCACGGGAGTGCCCTCGGCCGGGGCGGGCTTGCCGATCACCGTGACCGAGCCGTCGGGACCGACCAGCAGGCGAGCCGGGTCCTTGGCCGGGATCATGCCCAGTTCACGCGCCCGCAGGGCCAGTTCGGGGGCCGAATCGGCGACCTCGACCTCGCGCTGCAGGGCCGCGCGCTCGTCGGCCAGCCGCCGGTTCGTCGCCCGCGCGTCGCCGAGCTGATAGCTGTCCTCGGCGGCACGGGTGGTCAGCAGCAAGGTCAGCGCGAGGCCGCAACCGAGCAGGGCGATGATCGCCGTGACGAACGGGATGCGCGCCGCCATCGCCGAGCGCCGCACGGTGGGCAGGAACGCGCTGTCCGAACCACTTTCGCGCATTCGCCGCCGGGCATAGGCGCGTTGCGCCGCGCCCGACTTCACCCGCTCGGCGTCCTGGACCCGCCGGGCGACCCGGCCCGGCGCTTCGACGGTCCTCGTCCGCACGCTCATAGATTCCCCTCCTCTGTCCTCCGGGGATGCCGGGCGAGCACAGCGCTCCGCTGTCTCATCCGGCCTCCGCTACCGCTGCGGGACATCCGCACCCGGCCGGCGCGATGCGGGCACTGATCGCTCACCGCGCCTCCTGGATCCGCTCGGCGGCGCGCATGCGTACCGGGGCCGCCCGCGGGTTGTCCTCGACCTCCTGCTCGGTCGCCTTCTCCGCGCCACGGGTCAGCATCCGGAACTCCGGTCCCATGCCGGGAAGCTCGACCGGCAGGCCCACCGGCGTCCTGGACGCGGTGTGGGCGGCGAGCTCGTGCTTGACCACCTTGTCCTCCAGCGATTGGTAGGACATGACGACGATGCGGCCGCCCACCCGCAGCGCGGCGAGCGCGGCGGGCAGCGCGGCTCGCAACGAGTCGAGCTCCCCGTTGACCTCCACCCGCAGCGCTTGGAACGTGCGCTTGGCCGGATGCCCTCCGGTGCGGCGCGTCGCCGCGGGAATCGTGGCGTACAGCAGCTCCACCAGCTCGGCGCTGGTGTGGAACGGTTTGCTCTGCCGACGCCGGATCACCTCGGCGGCGATCCGGCTCGCGAAGCGTTCCTCTCCGTAGGTCCGCAGTACCCGGGTCAGATCGCCGTGACTGTAGGTGTTGAGCACATCGGCGGCGGTGGGCCCGCTGGTCGGGTCCATCCGCATGTCCAGCGGGGCGTCGACGGAATACGCGAAGCCGCGGTCGGCCTCGTCCAACTGCATGGAGGAGACGCCCAGGTCCATCAGGATCGCCGAGACCGAACCGGTGGCGGGCAAGCCGGCCTCCGCCAACGCGTCGACGATGCCGTCGTAGCGGGTGTGCACCAACGTGATTCGGTCCGCGAACGGCTCGAGCCGCTCGCCAGCCAGCTTCAACGCGGTGGTGTCGCGGTCGAGCCCGACGAGACGGAGGCCCGGGTAGGTGCTCAGGAAATGCTCGGCGTGACCGCCGAGGCCGAGTGTCGCGTCGACGTAGACCGCGCCCGGCTCGGCCAAGGCCGGACCGAGCAGCGCGTCGGCTCGCTCCAGCAGAACCGGAACATGGCGGGGACCGCGCTGTTCACGGTTCACCTAGACCTCCCGGAGTCTGCCTCGCGTCGTCGCGCACCGCACACGGGTCGCCTTGATACACAGTGCTTTCCATACGGACACGAATGCCCCGTGGTCTCTGACCGAACTTTCGGCACCTGGCGTCGGGGAAGTACGTCAGGGTCCGCGTCCGGGCAGAGACCGCGTGGCACTCGCGCGCCCGCGGCTAGAAGATTCCGCCCAGCGACTCGTCTCTGGCTTGCGAGAAGTCCTCCTCGTGCTCGGCGAGGTAGGACTCCCACGCCTGCTTGTCCCAAATCTCCAGGAAGTCGACCGAACCGATCACCACGCAATCCCTGTCCAGGTTGGCGTAGCGACGATGGTCGGCGGACAACACGATCCGGCCCTGCGCGTCCGGACGTTGCTCGTCCGTTCCGGCCGCGAGTGCCCGGACGAACGCACGGGCCTGCGGATTGCTTCGAGACGCGGCCGCGGCCCGCCGGGCGAGCGCGGTGAACTCCTCTTTCGGGTACACGGCAAGGCTGTGGTCCTGCCCCTTCGTGACCATCAACCCTCCCGCCAGATCGTCTCGAAACTTCGCAGGCAACGTGAGTCGCCCCTTGTCGTCCAAGCGAGGTGTGTAGGTACCGAGAAACATCTCGATACCTCCCTATTCGATCACCTCGATGGTCGGCCCTTCAGTACTGCGCGCTCCACATTACCCCACTTTCCCCCACTTTCAATCGAAACAAGCGGTGATCTGGCTCCCGACTCAGACGATTCCGCAGGTCATGTCAGCTATCACCGGCGTGGAGAACTTTCGCGAGTTCTGCCGACACGCGCCGCCCCAGGCGACAAACGCCCGAAAACACCCAGCAAACCCCCTGGTGTGGCACCGGAGGGGGCGAAGTGGGGGAAGTTCGTGGGGAGGTGTGGGGCGAGAGGGAAGTCGGACCCGAAGATCATTCGCGGCGTGATCGGTTACACACACGAACCGGCGACGCCGCACCATCGCGGTGCGGCGTCGCCGGTCGTGCTGAAGTTGTCAGGCTACGGGCGAGCTATTCCTGCTCGAACCGCCGCCGGAAGCGATCCTCCATACGCTCGGAGAAACCGCCGGACTTGCGCTGGCGCCCTCGCCCGCCGCCGGAGGACGCCTGCCCGCCGGACCGGTCGTTCTTGGCGATGCTCTTGGAGGTGCCCAGCAGCAGGAGCACGCCTGCACCGAACATCACGATGAAGCCGATCAGGCTGATGATCGGAAAGCCGCCGGGCTTCACGGGCGCTGCGATGCCTGCGACGAGGAGAAAGAGGCCGAGGACGAACAACGCCGCGGCCTGGAGTCTGCGACGACTCGAGGTCGAACGTAGCCGTCCGCCGCGGACGGACGAGGCGAACTTGGGATCCTCAGCATAGAGAGCGCTCTCGATCTGTTCGAGCATGCGCTGCTCGTGCTCGGAGAGTGGCACGGTACCTCCCCCGGCACTAGGACGTGGCTGTCGCCTCCGGGTAGACGACAGATAGCCGACCTTGGCGGCCATCTGTCACCAATGATACGAGTTCGATCAGGGCCAGACCACCTAATGGGCACAGTCGGACGTAGTCCGTCATCAGCCCGCGCACGGCCGCAGCGAAGGCGGAGGTACGCCTCATGGGCACAGTCAGAGCCAGTCCGTAACCAGCCCGCCCGTCGCCGGGGCGAAGGTGAAGGTAGGCCAACACGCCGATAACTAAGCGGTCATACCGCCGGTCATTCCAGGGGCGGGCCGCAACCGGGCCGATGCCGCGAGGAGATCTTCCACGTCGTGGAGGAATGCCGCCACCCGCGAAGAGAACTCGTCCGCCTCGTGTTCGTCGACATTCCGGTCCAGGCCCGCCTCCAGTGCCGCCCGGATCTCCGACCGCGCGCTGAAGTAGTCCGCCCACATCACGAATTCCGGCGCGGCGCGCTGCATCAGCACCCACGCGTTGCGCGAGCGCGCCCTCGGCGCGGTGTCGGCGCCCGTGAGCGCGATCACCGCGCCCGCCCCGCGCAGCGCCGCCAGGTAGGCGGTGCGGAACCGTTCCCGCGGATCTCGTTCCCCCGCCGCCTGCATGAGCAACCCGTCCGCGCGCTCCAGCAACTTGCCGGCCCGGCCGGGCCGGCCCGGATGCTCCACTCGACCAGACATCGCCGTTCCTCCACCCTCGCGTACCTTGGCCCGTATGCGGCGCTGGAGACGGCGTGCCCCACCGCTTTCCAGCACCGCCCGGACCGAACAGGTATTCGAACGTTTGAATTGAGCTTCAATATAGAGACGCCCACCGACAACTTTCCGCGTCCGCGCGACCGACGAGAGCCATGACCGCCGTCAAGCCCAATCACACTCCCGCACCCGCCGTCATCGATCTCTCGGTGGCGGCCCTGCGCTCCCGGCTGCACGACGCGCTGGCGGTCTACGTGGCCGCCATGGACTATCCGCGCGGGACCGAGAACCATCGCGCGCCGATGTGGACCGAGCACACCACCCGGCCCGGCTGGCAGGCGGTCGCCGCGGTGCTGCCCGACGACTCCGGCCGGATCGATCTGCGCCACGCGCCGATCGTGGCGATCGCCTACGGCTATCGCGGCGCCGCGCACCAGTGGTGGCATCAGCAGGTGCACAGCGGAATGCGGCGTTCGGGTTGGCCGGAACATTCCGCGCGCGAACTGCTCTCGGACTACTTCGAGCTCACCGAGCTGCATGTGCATCCAGCCGCGCAGGGCCGCGGCATCGGCGGCACGCTGCTGGAACGGCTGCTGCGCGACCGCACCGAGCGGGCGGTGCTGCTGTCGACGCCCGAGGTCGCCGGTGAGGACAACCGCGCCTGGCGGTTGTATCGCAGGCAGGGATTCACCGATGTGGTCCGCAATTTCGTCTTCGCGGGCGACAACCGGCCGTTCGCGATCCTCGGCAGGCGGCTGCCGCTGTGAGGATCACGTGACGGTGATCGTCGTCGGCTCGGGCCACAACGCCTTGGTGGCCGCGTGCTACCTCGCCCGCGCCGGGCACGAGGTCGAAGTGCTCGAACGCGACGAGGTCCTCGGCGGAGCGGTGTCGACGGTCGAGCGATTCCCCGGCCACCGGGTCGATCGCGGCTCGTCGGCGCACATCATGATCCGCCACACCGGCATCGTCGAGGACCTCGAACTCGACCGATTCGGCCTGCGGTACATCGACTGCGACCCATGGGGTTTCACGCCCGCGCACGCGGATCGCCCCGCCCTGGTGTTCCATCGCGACCTGGATGCGACCTGCGCCTCCATCGCCGCGGCTTGCGGCCCGCGGGACGCGGACGCCTACCGCCGGTTCGTCCGGGTGTGGGGTCCGCGCAGCGCCAGGGTGATGCGGGCGTTCGGCGGCGCACCTACGCCGGGCAGGCTGGTGCGGTCGTTCTGGGGACTGGACGCGAGGAACGGCGGCAGCGCACTCTCGCGCGAGTTCCTGCAATCCGGCGACGCCCTGCTGGACGCGTTCTTCGAGGACGAACGGTTGAAGGCGTCGCTGGCCTGGTTCGGCGCGCAGTCCGGGCCGCCGATGTCGGAGCCGGGCACGGCGCCGATGGTCGGCTTCGCCGCGCTCATGCACACGCTGCCGCCGGGGCGCGCGGTCGGCGGCAGCGGGGCGTTGACCACCGCGCTGGTGGCGCGGCTGCGGTCCGACGGCGGGGTGGTGACCGCGGGCGACGCGGTGTCCGCCCTGCGTCGCGACGGGGACCGCTGGCGGGTGCGCACCGCCTCGGGCCGAGAGTTGCGCGCGAGCACCGTGATCGCGGGCTGCCACGTGCTGACCACTCTGGACCTGCTCCGCGACGGCGGCTTCGACGGCGCGGTGCTCGACGACTGGCGCACGCGCATCCGCGTCGGTCCCGGGATCGGGATGGTGGTGCGGGCCGCCACTTCGGCGCTGCCCCGTTATCCCGGCAGTCCGATCGATCACTCCGCCCGCGGCCTGCAATTGCTGGTGTCCGATCGCGCGCAGTTGCGTCGTGCGCACGGCGCGGCGCTGGCGGGTGACCTCCCGCCGCGACCGGTCGTGCTGGCCATGAGCTTCAGCGCCGTGGATCCGACCATCGCGCCGCCCGGCGAGCACCAGTTGTCGCTGTGGGCGCAATGGCACCCGTACCGACCGGCCTCCGGGGCGGACTGGGCCGGCCTCGCGCAGCGGGAAGGCGACCGGATCATCGCCGAAGTCGATTCCTACGCGCCCGGTTTCGCGGAGACGGTGCTGCGCAGACACGTACAGACACCCGTGGACCTGGAGCGCGAACTCGGGCTCGTCGGCGGCAACGTGATGCACGTGGAGATGTCGCTGGACCAGATGATGCTGTGGCGTCCGCTGCCCGAGCTGGCGGGGCAGCGGGTGCCCGGCGCGCCGGGACTGTATCTGACGGGCGCGTCCACCCATCCCGGCGGCGGCGTCTCCGGCGCCAGCGGACGGACGGCCGCCGCACTCGCGCTGCGCGACCTGAACCGGCCCAGGTTGTCGCGGTGGCTGCGACGATGACGGATTCGGGCGAACTGCCGCCCGAGGCGACAGAACGGTTCCGATACCGCTCCGCGCGTTTTCTGCTGCCACTCGCCTTGATCGTGCTGACGATCGTCGCGCAGATCGGTTACCCACTCGCCGCGGGTGGTGCGCGCGACCGTGTCACCGTCGCGGTCGTGCTGCTCTCCGCCGCCGCCGCGCTGGCGCACGCGACCGCGACCAGGGGGTTGCGCTATGCCGTCGGTTTCCTGATCATCGTCTCCGGCGTCGGGCTCACCGCCGAGGTGATCGGTACCGCGACCGGCATACCGTTCGGCTGCTACGAGTACGCGACCGACCGGCTCGGGCCCGCTCTGCTCACGGTCCCGCTGCTCGTCCCGCTGGCCTGGACCGGCGGGATGTATCCGGTGTGGGTGGTGGCCAGGTTGTTGTCACGGCACACGGTCACGCGGGTCCTCGCGACGGCGGTGGGCGCGGTGGGCTGGGATCTTTTCCTGGATTCGCAGATGGTGACCGACGGGCAGTGGGCCTGGTGTGACACCCACTCCGGCCTGCCCGGGCTGGACCTGATTCCGGTGACCAACTACCTGGGCTGGTTCGCTGTCGCGCTCGTGATGGGCTGCTTGCTGGCGCTCTGGGAGCGAGCGGCTCCGGATCCCGTACGGGTAGCGCGACCGGGTGGCCGCGCGATCGCGGTCGCCGTACCGGTGGCCTTCTTCCTGTGGACCTGGCTGGGGTCGGCGCTGGCCCACGCGGTGTTCCTCGGTCTCCTGCCGTCGGCCGGATACGGTTTCGCCGGTATGGGTGTGCTCGGTGTTCCCCTGCTCGTCGTCCTGGCTCGCGCGCGCCGCTGACCCGGCGTGATTCCCCGCACTCGGCGCGCCGACGCGCGCGATGAGTGGCGCGTTTCATTCCGGGCGGACGGCCTGGCACGATGTCACCCGTGCAGCCGAGTCCCGTCACCACGAAGCTCGATACCCCGGATCGCCCGCTGCGGCGGGTCCCACGCCGTGCCGCGCGTGCCGCTTCGGTCGTCCTGCTCGCGGCGATGCTGGTCCCGATGCTCGCAGCGTGCCTGCGGGTCCAGGTTTCGATGGGGGTCTCGTCCAACGACCGGGTGTCCGGACGGATCGTCGCCGCCGTGGTGCCCGCCGACGCCGGGGACAAGGGCCCGCAGCTGAAGGCGCCCGAGACGCTGGCCGCCAAGGTGCGGGTGGAGCCGTACGCCCAGGACGGATATATGGGCAGCCAGGTCTTCTTCGAGGATCTGTCGTTCGGCGAGGTGCAGCAGCTCGGCGGGCTGTCCGAGCAGACCCAGGGCATGTTCCAGTTGCAATTCCAGCGCACCGGCGACCTGGTCAGCCTGAGCGGGCGGGTCGATCTGAAATCGGTGCCGCCGCACGGCTCGGACGTGCAGTTCACCATCGCGTTCCCGGCCCGCGTCGCAAAGACCAACGGCAGCCGCGAGGGCGACAACGTCGTCTCCTGGAAGCTGCCGCCCGGCGATGTCTCCACATTGCGCGCCGAGGTCAGTTACGCCGACCCGAACACCCGCTCGTTCGCGGGCTGGGCGGGCATCGCGGGCGGCATCACGCTCGCGGTGGCCGCCATCGTCGCGGCCATGGCGTACATGGACCGCAACCCCGCCGCGCCCGGCGCGCCGGAGGTCGGCTTCTCGCTCAGCCGCTGGTGGCGCTCGGTGACGCAGAATCGCTGAGCGACAGGTCGGTGTGCCGCGATAGCGTGGCCCACATGGTGAGTGCCGACCTGCCGAAGACGTTGCGCGCGAACTCGATCCTGCCGTCCTTCGCCGCCGCGGTCGCCGTGTTGGGCGCGGGCATCGCGCTGTACAACCGGATCACCGTACGGCGGTTGACGAACACCCCGACGACGGTGATCGAACCGGTCACGGTCTGTATCCCGGCGCGCGACGAGGCCGACCGGCTACCCGAGCTGATCGGCGACCTGCGCGCCCAGGTGGGCGTGCCGCGCATGGCGGTACGCGTCCTCGATGACGCGTCCACCGACGACACCGGCGCCGCGGCCCGCGCGGCGATCGACGGCGACCCGCGTTTCACCTTGCTGCACAGTGAGTCCGATCCGGTCCCCGGCTGGACCGGAAAAGCCGCCGCCTGCGTCCGGCTGGCCGAGGAGGTGTCGACGCCGGTGCTGATCTTCTTGGACGCCGACGTGCGGCTGGCCCCGACGGCGCTCGCGGCGGCGGTCGGCGCGCTGCGCGAACGACGCGCCGCGTTGGTCTCCCCCTGGCCGCTGCAGGTGGCAGGCTCGGTGGCGGAGGCGCTGGTGCAGCCCCTGCTGTGCTGGTCGTGGGCCTCGACGCTGCCGGTCACCGCGGTCGACCGGAGCCTGCGGCCCGCCACGGCGGTGGCCTGCGGGCAGTTCCTCGTGTTCGACAACGCCGCGTACCGCTCGGTGGGCGGCCACACGGCGGTGGCCGGAAGCGTCACCGAAGACCTCGACATCGCCCGTACGCTGCGGCGAGCCGGTCATTCCACGGTTCTGGTGGCCGCGGGACCGCTGGCCCGCACCAGGATGTATCGCGACGCTGCGGAATTGGACGCGGGCTACTCCCGCTGGCTCTGGTCGGCCTACGACGGCACGATAACGGGTGGAGCGGCGGTGGGACTGGTTGCCGCCCTTGCCTATTGGGTGCCGCCCGCAGTGGCGGTGTTCGGCCGCGGGGCGCACCGCCGGGCGGGCCTGGCCGGCTGGCTCGCCGCCGTCGCCGGGCGACTGCTGGCCCGCTCGACCGAAACCGGCGGCCCGCTGAAACCTTCGGATCTGCCTGCCGCCGTCGCGCATCCGGTGTCGGTGGCGGTGTATCTGCTTTTGTGGGTGCGGTCACACCTGGCCCGTCGCCGCGGCACGGCGCGCTGGAAAGGTCGGCCGCTTCCCTGAGCAGCCGTGCCGCGGTGACGGAAATCTCATGGCACCGGGGTGATTCCCACCGTCGGCAGGAAGAAGCAGGACTTGGCGCCGTTCTGCACCGTGCCGAACATCGCGGCGAGCACGGTGCCCTTCCCGGTGTCCACCGGGACCGCGCGCACCCCGCCCATCGGGAGGGACGCGACGAGGAAGTCCCGGATCGCCTGCTCGGCCGCGGGCCGCTGGTCCGGCGGAACGGCCGCGGGAACCATCGAACGCGCGACCTCGGGCAGCGGCCCCATGGCGGCGGTGCCGCTGCGACCGGTACTCAGATTCAGCCAGCTCACCTGCATTCCGGCGGTATTCGGGCCGTCCGGTCCGAGCCCGTAGGGCACGAAGGTGAACATGGCCTGCCCGGCCTTGACGGCGCTGAGGTCCTGGCCGGGAATCTGGACGGTGGTCTTCGGCCACGGCCCCGGAATGGCGCCTGCCACGGCGGGCGCCAGACCGGCCGTGGTGTTGTCGAGGCAGAACGCCGACGCGCTCGGGTACGCGAACGGCTGGATACCGAGCGCGCGCAACGCGTCGAGCGCGGCTTGATACGCGCCGAACAGGTCACCGGGGGCGGCGATCGGCACGGAGTCCTCGGGAAACGCGGGAATCGTGGCATCCGGAGCCGCGAACGCGACCCCCGGCCCGGCGAGCACGAAGGCGATCGAACTGGTCGCGACAGCGGACAACTGGGTCAGACGGCGCAATATGGTCACGAAACCTCCTCATCGGCGGAACGATCGAGGGGGACAGTACTCCGGCAAACGCAATCAGCAGCCGAGATTGCACACAGCAATTTCGTGGCGAGTCCTGTTTGCCCGGATTTGCCCGGAACGGACCTCCGCGTCGCCCACCGGCGTTCCCCCGCGTCAGCGATAGCCGTATGCTGCATCGGACCATCCCAGTCCGGCGCCACGCGCCCTGGATCGGCGAAGCGCGGAAACTCACCTCGCCCTCGGCAGAGCAGCGCACGCCCGGTTACTACAAAGATCCGATGAATCGGCGTCGACAAGATCTACGCTCACGGTGATTACTTCTCTTGTTCCAGGCTTCCCTTGCTGGGCATCATGATTCGGCTCGCCCCTGACATCCGCTGAAGGGGGGTCGGCGCCAACCATCCAGAGCGACCGAGAGACCTGGCTCGTCGACGTCGCAGCAACCCCCCGGTCACCGGGTGCGGGTGCTTCCGCCGGGACCGATGGAGGAACCGAAGTGATCATCGAGGACCCGTCATGAGCGCGTCCACCGCGCCGGACGCCGCCCCCGAGGCCGCCGCGCCGACCGAACCGGACCCGACCGGAACACCGGCCCCCGCCGAGACCGGCACGACGCCGACCGTCGCGAAGACCCGGCATCCCTGGCGCTGGGTGATCAGTGCCGTCGCGCTGATCCTGCTCGCCCAGTTCGTGCACGGGCTGGCCACCAATCCCGGCTGGGATTGGCCGACGTTCGCGCGGTACATCACGGCCGAGTCGGTGCTGTCGGCGCTGCGGGTCACCTTGGAGCTGACCGCGTGGGGCACGGCGCTGGGTTTTCTGCTCGGCACCGCGCTCGCGATCGCCCGGCTGTCGAACAACCCGGTGCTGCGGGTGATCGCGTGGGTCTACATCTGGGCATTCCGCTCGATCCCGCTGATCGTGCAGCTGCTGTTCTGGTTCAACATCGCTTACCTGTATCGGACCCTCTCGGTCGGCATCCCGTTCGGGCCCGCGCTGTTCACCTTCGAGGTGAACGGGGTGATCAGCGGTTTCACCGCCGCCGTGATCGGCTTGGCGCTGCATCAGGCGGCGTATTCGGCCGAGATCATCCGGGCCGGGTTCATCTCGGTGGACGCTGGTCAGCTGGAAGCCGCCGCCGCCTTGGGGATTCCACGGCTGCGGCAATTCCGCACGGTGGTGGTGCCGCAGGCGATGCGCTCGATCCTGCCGAACGCGGCCAACGAGGTGATCAGCCTGTTCAAGGGCACCTCGATCGTGTCGGTGATGGCGATCGCCGAGCTGTTCTACCAGGTCCAGGTCATCTACGGGCGCAACGGACGGGTGGTGCCGCTGCTGATGGTCGCGACGGTCTGGTACATCGTGCTCACCACGGCGCTCTCGGTGGCGCAGTACTACATCGAACGCCACTACGCCAAGGGCGCGCACCGCACGCCGCCGCCGACGCCGCTGCAACGCGCGTGGCGGAAGCTGCGCGAGGTCGCCGAGGCCGGTCCCGCCGCACCGCGCGGAGCGACCCGATGAGCGCCACACCCGCCGTGCAGGTCCGCGGCGTCCGGAAATCCTTCGGCTCGCACGAAGTGTTGCGCGGCATCGATCTCACCGTGCGATCCGGCGAGGTGGTGGCCGTGATCGGCCCGTCCGGGTCGGGCAAGTCGACCCTGCTGCGCGTGGTGAACCATCTGGAGACGCTGGACGCGGGCACCGTGCACATCGACGGCGAGCTGATCGGATATCGGCTGCGGCGCGACCGCTTGCACGCGCTGCCCGACCACGCGGTGCGCAAGCAGCGCTCCCGGATCGGCTTCGTCTTCCAGCAGTTCAATCTGTTCCCGCATCTGACCGTGCTCGACAACGTCACGCTCGCACCGCTGTCCGCGCAGCGGCGCGATCGGACCGAGGTGGAGCGCGAGGCACGCCTGCTGCTGGATCGGGTCGGCATCGGGCACCTGGCGGACGCGTATCCGCGCAGGCTGTCGGGCGGGCAGCAGCAGCGGGTGGCGATCGCCCGCGCGCTGGCGCTGCGCCCCCGCGTGATCCTGTTCGACGAGCCCACCTCCGCGCTGGACCCGGAACTGGTCGGCGAAGTGCTCGACGTGATCCGCGATCTGGCGCACGGCGGCACCGCGCTGGTGATCGTCACCCACGAGATCGGCTTCGCCCGTGAGGTCGCCGACACCGTGGTGTTCCTCGACGAGGGCGTCATCGTCGAGCAGGGCCCGCCCTCGGTCGTTCTCGACCATCCCGAACACCCGCGCACTCGCGCGTTCCTTTCCCGAGTCCGTTGACGAACAGGTATCCGATGAAGTTCTCCGCCCTGGTCACCGCCGCCGCGACCGCGGTCGTGCTGCTGGCCACCGGCTGCACCGAACCCGAGGCGGACAACGCCGCGCAGCCCGCCGGTTCGGTCACCTTCGACCTCTCCCCCGCCCAGTCCGGCCGCGTTCGGGCCGCCAAGGTCGATGCCATCGCCGCCGAGGTGCCGAAGGCGATCCGCGACCGCGGCACGCTGGTCGTGACCGGCACGTCCGGGGCAGCGCCGCCGCTGCGGTTCTACGCCACCGACGACCGGACGGTGGTCGGCTCGGAGATCGACTTCGCCTCGCTGGTCGCCGACATCCTCGGCCTGAAACTCGATGCGCAGGTGGCCGATTGGTCGCAGAACTTCGTGCGGGTGGACTCCGGTGAGGTGGACGCGTTCATCTCCAACGTCACCGTCACCGAGGAACGCAAGGAGAAGTACGACTTCGCGACCTACCGCAAGGACAACGTCGCGCTGGAGGTGCCGATCCAGAGCAAGCTGGCATACAAGGATCGGACGAGCCTGGCGGGCAAGCGGATCGGGGTCGGCAGCGGCACCAACCAGGAGCAGCTGCTGGTGAAGTGGAACGAGCAGAACCGGGCCGAGGGCCTGCCCCCGATCGACATCGCCTACTTCCAGCAGACCACCGACTACTACCTGGCGCTGGCCTCGCAGCGGCTCGACGGCTACCTCGGCCCGAACCCGACGGCGATCTACCACGCGGCCACCGCGAAGCAGACCAGGATCGTGGGCACCTTCTCCGGTGCGGGCGAGGCGCTGCAAGGCGAGATCGCGGTGCTCACCAAGAAGGACAACGGGCTGATCACCGCCGTGCAGCACGCGCTCGCCTACGCCATCGAGCACGGCACATATCAGCAGGTGATCGACCGTTGGGGCCTGCAGAGCGAGACGGTCACCGAATCGCGGATCAACCCGCCCGGCCTGCCGAAGAAGCGCTGAGCCGATGACACAACCGCTCTCGACCCCGACGCTGCGCGTGCACCGGGTCACCCAGGACGACCCCCTGGCCGCGCCCCTGCTCGCCGAACTCGCCCTCGAGTACAGCAGCCGCTACGGTCGCACGCCCGGCGAGGTGCACGCCTCGTTGCGCGAGCACCCGGCCACCGCGTTCGCGCCCCCGCACGGCGCGCTGCTGGTCGTCACCCGCGACGGAGAAGCGGTGGCGGGCGGCGCCTTCCAGCGCTACGACGCGCACACCGCGGAGCTGAAGCGGATCTGGACCTCGCGGGAGCACCGCAGGCAAGGGCTCGGACTGTTCGTACTCGAGCAGCTGGAAGCCGAGATCGCGCGCCGCGGCTACCGGCGGATCTACCTGACCACCGGACCGCGTCAGCCCGAAGCGGTCGGCCTCTATCTCGCCGCCGGTTACCGCGCGCTCTACGACCCGGACCTGCCCGCGGAACAGATCGGGCCGCATCCCTTCGAGAAGCAGCTGCCCGCGCTGGGAGCGATCGCGTGAAGTTCCTGCTGTTCACTTTGGTGACCCGGGTACCCGACCCGCGGACCGGCCGCCTGCCCGGCACCCGGGAACGCCTGCGCGACGTCGTCGGCCAGGCGCGGCTGGCCGAGGAACTGGGCTACGACGGGTTCGCCGTCGGCGAGCGGCACGAGGAGCCGTTCCTGTCCGCCGCGCCGCCGGTCATCCTGTCCCACCTGGCTGCCCTCACCTCGCGGATCACGCTGTTCACCGCGGTGACCACGCTGAGCCTGCTCGACCCGGTGCGCGCTTTCGAGGACTACTCCACGCTGGACAACCTGTCCGGCGGGCGGCTCGAGCTGATCATCGGCAAGGGCAACGGCGCCGCACAGGCGCAGCTGTACCACGTCACGCCCGACGACCAGTGGGCCCGCAATCGCGAAGGCTACGAACTGTTCCGCGCCCTGTGGGCCGGTGACAGCGTGACCTGGTCGGGGCGCTTCCGTCCGCCGCTGCGCGAGGCCAAAGCATTGCCGCGGCCGTGGCAGCCGAAGATCCGGATCTGGCACGGCAGCGCCACCAGCCGCGAATCGGTGGAACTGGCCGCGCGCCACGGTGATCCACTGTTCTCGGCGAACGTCACCAACCCGATCGAGCCGTATGCCGAGCTGGTGCGCCACTACCGGGAGCGCTGGGCGTTCCACGGCCACGACCCCGCCGACGCGCTGGTCGGCGCGGGCACCGCCGGATTCCAGGTGTCGCGCACCTCGCAGGAGGCGCTCGCGGCCTACGCGCCGATCTTCGAAGCGCGGCTGGCGCTGGCGCGCGAACGCGGGCTGCCGGTGGTGTTCGAGACCCTCGACGACTACGTGGCCCGCAGTTCGGCGCTGATCGGCAGCCCGGAGCAGGTGATCGACAAGGTCGGCCGCCAGCACGAGCACCTCGGCCACGAGGTGATCCACCTGTCCGCCGAACGCGACGGCCGCCCCGAGCGGCAGTACCTGGACGGCCTCGAGCTGTTCCAAGCCGAGGTGGCGCCGGAATTGCGCCGCCGCATCCCCAGCCGACCGTTGGCGACCGGTGTCGCCGATACCGACCCCGACCAGGGCGAGGAGCTCCCCCGCCCCGAAGTATCTGGAGTTGCCCCGTGATCCGAACCCGTCACCGAATCGTCGCGCTGGCCGGCGCGCTCGCCGCGGCCACCACCGTGGCCGCCTGCGGCAGTGATTCGGCCGCGCCCGGCGGCGACGCGGGCCCGCCCCAGCCGGGCGGTGTACTGCGCTACGGCCTGTCGCAGGCGCCGACCTGCTCGGATCCCGCCCAGGCGGGCACCAATCAGACGCTGTACGTCGCCCGGCAGATCGTGGATTCGCTGACCGACCAGGACCCGGCCACCGGCGAGCTGAAGCCGTGGCTGGCGCAGAGCTGGGAGACGAGCCCCGACGCGAAGGTCTTCACCTTCCACCTCGTCGACGGCGTCACCTTCAGCGACGGCACGCCGCTCACCGCCGAATCGGTGCGCAACACGTTCGATTCGGTAGTGAAGATCGGCTCGGGCAAGGCGCCGCTGGGCAGCAGCTACCTCACCGGCTACGTCGGGACCACGGCTGTGGACCGGCTCACCGCCCGGGTCGAGTTCAGCAAGCCCAACGCACCATTCCTGCAGGCGTCCTCGACCGCGGCGCTCGGCATCCTGGCCGACGTGACCACGGCCAAGCCTGCCGAGCAGCGTTGCCTCGGCGACAACGTCGGCAGCGGACCGTTCACCTACGCGGCCTACCGCCAGGACGCCGCGGTGACGCTGGCCAAACGGACCGGCTACCACTGGGGTTCGGCGGTGTTCGCCCATCGGGGCGAGGCCTACCTGGACAAGATCGAGTTCACCGTGGTGCCCGAATCCGGCGTCCGCACCGGCAGTCTCGCCTCCGGGCAGCTGGACGCGATCAGCGACGCGCTGCCGCAGGACGCTCCGCAGATCGAAGCGGCGGGTGGCCGGGTGCTCAGCACCGCCAACCCGGGTGTGCCGTTCGGCTTGCAGCTCAACGTCACCAGAGGTCCGTTGCGCGATCCGGCGGTGCGCCGGGCCCTGCTGCCCGCCATCGATCGCAAGCAACTGGTCGACACCGTGCTCGGCCCGCAATTCAAGCCCGCCACCAGCACACTCGCCAGCACCACACCCGGCTACACCGACCTCTCCGCGCGTCTGGCCTACGACCCGGCGAAGACGCGCACGCTCCTGGATCAGGCCGGGTGGCTGCCCGGCGCGGACGGCGTCCGGACGAAAAACGGCGAGCGGTTGTCGTTCTCGGTGCTGTTCAGCCAGGTGTTCGCGGGCAACCAGGCGATCCTCGAACTGGTGCAGCAGCAGTTGCGGCAGGTCGGCGTCGAGCTGAAGCTGGACCTGGTGTCGTCGGCGGAGGCCACGGCGCGCCAGAGCAGCAAGGATTTCGATTCCTTCTACGGCAACACCACTCGCGCCGACGGTGACATCCTGCGCACCACCTTCGGCCTCGAAGGGCGCAATCTCAACGCGCGCGGCCCCGTACCCGCGTTGGACGACGCGCTGAACGGGCAGGTCAGCACCGTCGACGCCGCGACACGCAACGGGCTTATCCGCACCGCGCAGGAACAGGTGCTCGACGCCGGACTGCAGCTGCCGACCGTCGAGCTGTCCCAGGCGATCGGCGCGAGCGCGAACACGCGCGATCTGAAGTTCGAAGCCTCCGCCCGATTGCAGTTCTTCGACACCTGGCTGAGCGGACGGTAGTCATGGCGCGCTATCTGGCCCTGCGGGCACTGCAGGCGATCTGGGTGCTGTGGGCGGCGTTCACGCTGTCGTTCGTTGTGCTGTACCTGCTACCCGCCGACCCGATCTCGATCGCGGCCGACGGCGGCGGCGCAGGCACGCCGGTGGACAAGGCCGCCATCGCCGAGATGCAGGCCCGCTACGGGCTGGATCGGCCGCTGTGGGAACAGTATTCGACCGCGCTCGGGCACGCCGTGCGCGGCGACCTCGGGCATTCCATCGCGACCGGGCAGCCGGTCACCGGCGCGATCGGTGACGCGCTGCCCGCCACGCTCGAATTGACCGGCACCGCATTGCTCTTCGCGGTCGTCGGCGGCGTCGCGCTGGCGTTCGCGGCCACCCAGACCCGGCGGCCCTGGCTGCGCAACGCTTTGGCCGCGCTGCCGTCGCTCGGCGTCTCGGTGCCGACCTTCTGGACCGGACTGCTACTGCTGCAAGTGTTCTCGTTCCAATTGCGGCTGGCTCCGGCATTCGGCGGACACGGTTTCGCCGGCACGGTGCTGCCCGCACTCACCCTGGCCCTGCCGATCGGCGCGGTCATCGCACAAGTGCTCACCGCCGGGTTGGAGACGACCTGGCGTCAGCCGTTCGTCGACGTGGCCCTGGCCAAGGGTGGGTCGCGCTGGTGGGTGCGGCGCACGCACGTGCTGCGCCCGGCCAGTGTGCCCGCGTTCACCATCGCGGGGGTCCTGGTCGGCAACATGCTCGCCGGATCGGTGGTGGTGGAGACCGTCTTCGCCCGCCAAGGCGTCGGGCGGCTGACCCAGACCGCGGTGCTGGCGCAGGACATCCCCGTGGTGCAGGGCATCGTGCTGCTCACCTCAGTGGTGTTCGTCAGCGTGAATCTGGCGGTGGACCTGCTGTATCCGCTGCTCGACCCGCGCATCGCCGCCCGCTCTCGCGGTGTGCGCGGCGAGTCCGAGCAGACCGCCGCCGACACCGCCGAGGAGGCGATCGTCCGTGCCTGACCACGCTCCCGTCATTCGTAACGCCGGGCTCCTGCTCGGCGCACCACTCGCCGAGGGGGTACGGACCCGTGGTTGACGTCACCGAGGAACAGCACGCAGCGGTGCTGACCGGTCTGCGACGACCGGCCGTGCGGTGGAAGACTCTGCGCGGCAATGCCGGACTGCTGGTGGCGGGCGCCGTCGCGCTGCTCGCCGTGGGGTGGGCGCTGGCGCCGTCGGTCTTCGCCGGTGGCGACCCGCTGACCGGCGTGCCCGCGCAGAAGTTGCAGAGCCCGAGCGCTCGACACTGGTTCGGCACCGATAATCTCGGGCGCGATCTGTACACCCGGATGGTGCACGGCGCCGGGCTCTCGCTGACCGCCACCCTGGCCGCGGTGGGCATAGCGCTGGTCGCCGGGGCGCTGCTCGGGCTGTTGTCCGGCGCGGTCGGCGGCGTGGTGGACGCCGTCGTCATGCGGCTGGTCGACGTGCTGCTGTCGGTGCCCTCGCTGCTGCTGTCGCTCGCGCTGGTCACCGCGCTCGGCTTCGGCACCCGCAACGTAGCGCTGGCGGTGGGCATTTCGCTGGTGGCCAATTTCGCCCGCGTGATGCGATCGGAAGTGCTGCGGGTGCGCCAGGCGGTGTACGTGGAGGCCGCCCACGCCGCGGGCGCACGCTGGTACACGGTGCTGGCCAGGCACGTGCTGCCCAATTCCATCCAGCCCGTACTCGCCTTGGCCGCGGTGGAATTCGGCATGGCGGTGCTGGCCGTGTCGGCGCTGAGCTTCCTCGGCTACGGCGCGAAGCCGCCCACGCCCGAGTGGGGCACGCTGATCTCCGAGGGCCGCAACTATCTCGCGACCGCGTGGTGGATGACCACCCTGCCCGGTCTCGTCATCATCGCCGTCGTGCTCGCCGCGCAGCGCCTCGGCCGCGCGATCGGGAAGGGAGAACGCGCGTGAGCGCCCCGGCATCTCCACTGCTGCACGTCGAGGACCTGCGGGTTCGTTACCGCTCGGACACCGGCCCGGTCACCGCGCTCGACGGTGTGTCACTCACCGTGGCCCGCGGCGAGGTGGTGGCGCTGGTCGGCGAGTCCGGTTCCGGCAAGTCCACGCTCGCCCACGCCGTGATCGGCCTGCTCGGCGCGAACGCCGAGATCGCGGGTGGCACCGTGACCTTCGACGGCGCCGTGGTCGACACCGGCTCCGAACGCGCGCTGCGGCGGCTTCGGGGAGCGCGCATCGGCTTCGTCCCGCAGGACCCCGGGCTGTCGCTGAATCCGGTCCGGCGAATCGGCGACCAAGTCGCCGAATCGCTGCTGGTACACGGACTGGCCGACCGCAAAGCGGCACGGGCGCGGGCGATCGAGCTGCTGACCGACGCCGGACTGGACCGGCCCGAACTACGGGCCACCCAGTACCCGCACGAGCTTTCCGGCGGGCAGCGCCAGCGGGTGCTGATCGCCTCGGCGCTGGCCTGCGCACCGGACCTGGTCATCGCCGACGAGCCGACCAGCGCGCTCGACGCGACCGTCGCGCGCCGGGTACTGGATCGGCTCGCCGAGCAGATCGCGGCGCGCGGCACGGCGGTGCTGCTGATCACCCACGATCTGGCCGTCGCCGCCGAACGCGCGGACCGCCTGGTCGTGCTCAACGGCGGCGAGGTGGTGGAAAGCGGCGCCACCGCCGAACTGCTGGCCACGCCGCACCACCCGTACACCAAGCGCCTGCTCGCCGCCTCACCCAGCCTCGCGCCCGCCGACGGCTACCGCGAGCCCAAGCCCAGGACGGGCGAGCCGCTACTGGTCTTGCGCGAGGTGCACAAGACCTTCCGGGCGCACGGGGGCGACAGCGTGACGGCGGTGGCCGGGGTCGGTTTCGAACTCGGTCGCGGCGAGACCCTCTCGCTGGTCGGCGAATCCGGATCGGGCAAGTCCACCACCGCGCGGATCGCGCTGCGGCTCATCGAACCCGACCGCGGCGAGGTCACGTTCGACGGGCAGTCGCTGTCGCGGGCCCGCGGGTCGCGGCTGCGCGCACTGCGCAAACGCTTCCAGGTGGTGTACCAGAACCCCTACGCCTCACTGGATCCGCGTTGGCGGGTCGGTGCGATCGTCGAGGAACCGTTGCGCGCGTTCGGCATCGGGAACCGCGCGCAGCGCCGCGACCGCGTGGCGGAACTGCTCGCGCAGGTCGCGCTCCCGCCCGGTTTCGCCCAGCGCAGGCCCGCCGAGTTGTCCGGGGGACAGCGTCAGCGCGTCGCCATCGCCCGGGCGCTGGCGCTGCATCCGGAACTGCTGGTGCTCGACGAACCGGTCTCCGCGCTGGACGCCTCGGTGCAGGCGCAGATTCTCGAATTGCTCGACCGGCTGCAGGCCGAGTTGTCGCTGAGCTACCTGTTCATCTCGCACGATCTGGCTGTGGTGCGCCGCATCAGCGATCACGTCGCGGTGCTGCGGCACGGCCGCATCGTCGAATCCGGCCGCACCGCCGAGATCTTCGGCGATCCGCGCCACGAGTACACCCGTGAACTGTTGTCGGCCATACCGGCGCCCGCCCTGGCGAAAGGCGCGTCCTGATGCCGAATCCGACCTACCGCCACAGCCGCGTGCTGAACCGGCGGCGCTGGGCTCCGTGCCGCAGCCGCCCGGAACCCGCCGTCTCGTCCTCCGCGATTACCCCTCCCCGCTCACCGGAGCCCACCACCGGCCACAAGCCGAGCACATGGTGGCACCGACCGAAAAGGATCGCCCTGATGGTGTACTCCGCCTTCAACCGGAAGCCCGACGCCGACGCCGAACCGGCCGCCGCGCCGGACGTTCCAGCCGACCCCGCCGCCTTCGGAGCCGACCCGGCCCGCTGGTGGCGCACCCGCCTGCGCGCCCCGCGCGCCGCCGAGATCTCCGGTAACGCGCGGGTCCACGCGGTCGCACCGGTCCGCGCCGAGCGGGACCGCCGCGTCGTCCGCTCCTCGCCCGGCATACGCGCCGCGCTGTGGCAGCAGGCGTTGTTCTCGGCCCCCGATGTCGCAGGAGCGGGCACGCACCCGGCGCTGCGGCAGCAGATCGACGCGGAGGGCACGGCCTGATGACGGATTCCGGCCTCTTCCTCGCCGTCGAGGCGGCGGGGACCGGCGCGCACCCCGCGTCCTGGCGGCGTGCCGACTCACGCGCCGAAGACCTGTTCACCGGGCGGTACTGGGTCGATCTGATCGTCGCGGCCGAGCGGGCGGGCGTCGACGCGGTGTTCCTGCCCGACTCGTTCGGCTTGCAGCCCGGCGGCTCCGGCGCCACCCGGGGCAGGCTCGACGCGGTCGCGATCGCCGCCCGCGTCGCCGCCGCCACTCACCGCGTCGGCCTGATCCCGCAGGCGCCGGTCACCCACACCGAGCCGTTCCATCTGGCGAAGGCGTTCCAGAGCCTGGATTTCGCCACGCTCGGCCGGGCGGGCTGGGAGGTCACCGTTTCCGAAGGAGACGAGCAGGCGCGGGCGTTCGGACGCAAACCGGCACAGGAGGCGGCCGCGCTGTGGCACGAGGCCGACGAGGCGATCGATGTCGTCACCCGGCTGTGGGACAGCTGGGAGGACGACGCGGAGATCCGCGACGCCGCGACCGGCCGCTTCGTCGACCGGGACAAACTGCACTACATCGACTTCACCGGCGACAACTTCGCGGTGAAGGGGCCATCGATCACTCCGCGCTCGCCCCAAGGTCAGCCGATCGTCGCGGTGCGCGCAGACGGCGCGGCCGACACCGAGGTCGCGCTGCGCCGCGCCGACCTGATCCGGATCGACGCGGCGGATCTCGACGCGGCACGGACGCGGCGCACCGAAGTGCGTGCTGCGCTGACGGCCGCGGGACGCGACCCCGACAGCGTGCAGGTGCTGCTGGATCTGGACATCCATCTGGCGGACTCCCCGGACACGGCACGCGTGGATGTCCACACTCTGGACAGCTGGGCCGACCCGGTCCGCACCCCCGCGCCGACCGCCCTGCGCCACGTCGGGACCACCGCGACGCTGCGTGAACTGCTCGCGGACGTGGCCGCCGCCGAGGCCGCCGACGGCGTGGTCCTGCGCCCCCTCGCGCTTCCCGCCGCCGTGCGCCAGCTGCCCGCACTGGACCGGAAACCGCTGCCCGCGGGCACTTTACGCGCTCGCCTCGGCCTGCCCCGCCCGGCGAGCCGCTACGCCACCAGCACGGAAGGCACGCTGTCGTGACCGACAAGCCCCGCAAGCCCGTCCACCTCGCCGCCCACTTCCCCGGCGTGAACAACACCACCGTCTGGAGCGATCCCGAGTCGGGCAGCCAGATCGATTTCGCGTCGTTCGAGCATCTGGCGCGGACCGCCGAGCGCGGCCTGTTCGACTTCTTCTTCCTCGCCGAAGGACTGCGTCTGCGCGAACACCTCGGCCGCATCCACGATCTGGACGTCGTGGGCAGGCCGGACACCTTCACCGTGCTCAACGCGCTGGCCGGGGTGACCGAGAAGCTCGGCCTTGCCGGCACCATCAACAGCACCTACAACGAACCGTTCGAGCTGGCCAAGCAATTCGCCTCGCTCGACCACCTCTCCGGCGGGCGCGCGGCCTGGAACGTCGTGACCTCCTCCGACGCGTTCACCGGTGCGAACTTCCGGCGCGGCGGCTATCTCGAGCACGGGCAGCGCTACCGCCGCGCGGCCGAGACCGTCGAGGTGACCCGGGCGTTGTGGGACAGTTGGGCCGCGGACTACCTGGTCGTCGATCGGGAGGCCGGGGTGTTCGCCCGCGACATCCCGGAAACCCGGCATCGCGGAACGCAATTCGACATCGCCGCCCGATTCGTGCTCCCGCCGAGCCCGCAAGGCCACCCGGTGCTGCTGCAGGCGGGCGACTCCGACGACGGCCGGGAATTCGGCGCGGCCACGGCCGACGCGATCTTCACCGGCCACGGCACCCTGGCGGACGGGCAGCGCTTCTACGCCGACCTCAAGGGCCGCCTGGCCAAATACGGGCGCACCCCCGACGAGCTGAAGATCCTCCCGGCCGCCACCTTCGTCCTCGGAGACACCGAGGCCGAAGCCGAGGAGCGCGCCCGGCACATCCGCCTGCAGCAGGTCGGTCCGCAGACCGCGATCGCCTTCCTCGAGCAGGTCTGGGGCCGCGACCTCTCCGGCTACGACCCGGACGGCCCGCTGCCGGAGGTCGAGCCCGCCGACGACGTCACCGTCACCCGCGGCCGCGTACGGCACGCCAAGGACCCCCGGGCGGTCGCCGAGGCTTGGCGGGCCAAGGCGGAAGCGGGCGGGCTCAGCATCCGGGAGCTGATCATCGAGGTCACCGCGCGCCAGCAGTTCATCGGCACGCCCGCGTCGGTCGCCGAGCAGATCGACACCTATGTGCAATCCGACGCCGCCGACGGATTCATCCTGGTCCCGCACCTCACCCCGCACGGGCTCGACGAGTTCGTCGACCGGGTCGTCCCGGAACTCCAGGAGCGCGGCAGCTTCCGCACCGAGTACGCCGGAACCACCTTGCGCGACCACCTCGGCCTGCGCCATCCCCACCGTCGCACCACCGCCCACGAAGGAGCCATAGCGTCATGACCACCAGCATCACCAGCGTTTTCGAGACCGAGTGGGCGCGCTGGCACCACGCGCGCGAGGACCAGTTGCGCGACCCGCTCGGCTTTCTCAGCCTGACCGGGCTGCACTGGCTCACCGACCGCCCCGAGCGGCTGCCGGATGTCCCCGGCACCTGGTGGGTCACCGACGAGAAGGTGTTCATCACCGCCCAGCCCGCCGACCGGCTGGAGTACGACGGGCTCGGCATCGCAGGCGTGCAGATCGTCACCCCCGCCGAAGGCGCGCCCGGACTGCACGTCCGGCAGGAGCGCCGGGTGCTCGAGGTGATCCGCCGCACAGGTCGCTACGCCGTCCGGGTGCACGACCCGGCCTCCCCCGCCCTGCTCACCTTCGACGGCATCCCGTCGTATCGACCCGATCCACGCTGGGTGCTCTCCGGGCGGTTCACCCCGTTCGAGGAACAGCGGACCGTGGTCACCGGCTCGGTGATCGAGGGACTCGAACACCACCACAGCGCCGCGGGCACCATCGAATTCCGCATCGGCGAGGTGACCGAACGGGTCGTCGCGTTCGGCGACCGGAACGACCTGCGCGTGCTGTTCACCGACGCGACCAGCGGTGTGACGACCTACCCGGCCGCACGGTCACTGACCGTGGGCGCACCGGAGGCGGACGGCACGGTGGTGCTGGACTTCAACCGCGCGGCGAATCTGCCGTGCGCGTTCACCGATTTCGCGACCTGCCCGGTGGCGCCCGCGCAGAACCGGCTGCGCGTGGCCATCGAAGCGGGCGAGCAGGATCCGCGGCAGGGGCGTGCGGCATGAGCGGGTCCGTTCCCCTATCGATCCTGGACCTGTCCCCGATCAGCGCGGGCTCCACCGCGCAGCAGGCGCTGCGCAACACCGTCGATCTGGCCCAGCACGCCGAACAGTGGGGCTACCACCGGTACTGGCTGGCCGAGCACCACTTCGTCAGGGTGGCCAGTTCCTCCTCGATCACCCTGATCGGCTTGGTCGCCGCGGCCACCAAGCGCATCCGCGTGGGTTCGGCGGCCGTGCAGGTAGGTCATCACACCTCGGCCTCGATCGTGGAGGCGTTCGGCACGATCGACGCGCTGTACCCGGGCCGGCTCGACCTGGGGCTGGGCCGGTCGGGTCATCGGCGCAGCCAGTTCGGGGCCGAAGCCGGGCGCAACAAGGGCGGTAAACCGGTGGTCGACGCGGTGACCGGGCGCACCGAGATCCGCGACGGCGTGGTCGTTCCGCCGCCGTTCGACCCGGGCCGCATCCTGGACCGGTCGAAATTCATCGCCTCGGTGGGCGCGTTGCAGCAGCGCGGCGCGGAGCCGCTGGATTTCGCCGAGCAGATCGGCGAGGTGCACGCCCTGTTGGCCGGTAGTTTCGTCAGCCCGGAAGGCGTTGCGCTGCACGCTGTTCCCGGTGAGAACGCACAGGTACGGCTGTGGCTGTTCGGCAGTACCGGCGGCGAGAGCGCGGAGCTGGCCGGGCGGCTGGGGCTGCCGTTCGCCGCGGCATATCACGTCTCGCCGGGCACCGCGCTGGACGCGATCGAGGCGTATCGCGCGGCGTTCCGCCCGTCCGCCGACTCGGCCGAGCCGTACGTGGTGATCTCCGCGGACGTGGTCGTGGCCGAGGACGACGCGACCGCACAGCGGCTGGCCGCCAGTTACGGTCACTGGGTGCACAGCATCCGCAGCGGGGCGGGAGCGGCCGACTATCCCGATCCGGCGACCATCGCGCCGCTCACCGCGGAGCAGCGGCGTCTGGTCGACGACCGCCTTGCCACCCAGTTCGTGGGATCACCCGGCACGGTCGCGGAACGGCTCGCCGCGCTGCAACGCGTCAGCGGGGCGGACGAGTTGCTCGTCACCACGATCACTCATCAGCACGCCGATCGCCTGGAATCGTATCGGCTGCTCGCCGAGGCATGGGGACTGCGCGCGGCTCGCGCCGCCTGACCAGGGCCCTGCCGGTGCGTCCTCGTGCGCACCGGCAGACTCCGGGATCATCTCGCCCGGGTTCCGTCGATCGGCGTCCGGCTGGCCGCACCGGCACCGGCACCGCGCGCTACCGCTGAACGCCAACTCTGCTCGACGCGTGTTCCGGACACTCACCAGACCGGTGATCGCCGACTCGGCTCGGCCGCACCGGCACCGGAGCACCGCCCGCTACCGCTCAACGCCGATTCGGCCCGACGCGTGTTCCGGACACTCGCCCGACCGGTGATCGCCCACTCGGCTCGACGCGCACGTTCCGGACGACCGCCCGACCGGTGATCGGCCGTTCGACTCGACACGCATTCCGGACGACCACCCGTACGCGCACCGCTGAACACCGCCGGCTCGACGCGCCGTGATCAGAGGACCCCGTGCGCGGTCAGGCGCTGACCGGAGTAGCCGTGACGCCGTAACCGAGATTGGTCAGTACCTCACTGGTCGCCTTGGCGAAATTGAGCGTGATGAAATGCAGGCAGGGCGCGCCCTCGTCGATCAGCCGCTGGGCGATCTCGGTGGCGATCTCGATGCCCGCCGCGCGCACCGCCGCGGCGTTCTCCTCACCGTCGTCGCCCGCCGCCTTGCGCAGCCGGTCCAGCACGGCGGCGGGCAGCGGCCTGCCACACAGCTCCTCGGCGCGCTGCACCGTGCGCAGCGACGTGATGGGCATCAGCTCCGGAATGATCGGCTTCGCGCCCTCGATCGGGTCGAGCGCGACGAGGCGATCGCGCAGACGCAGATAGTGCTCGACGTCGAAGAACATCTGGGTGATCGAATACTCCGCTCCCGCACGCAGTTTCGCGGCCAGGAACGCGGTGTCGGTCGCCAGGTCCGGCGAGCGGTGGTGGCCCTGCGGGAAGGAGGCCACGCCGACGTGGAAATCGCCGAGGTCGCGCACGATGCGCACCAGCTCCTCGGCGTAGGAGACGCCGTCGGGATGCTTGTGCCACTCGCCGAGGGGGTCACCGGGGGGGTCGCCGCGCAGCACCAGGATGTTGCGGATGCCCGAGTCGGCGTACGCGCCGACCAGCGAGCGCAGCTCCGCGACGCTGTGCTCCACCGCGGTCAGGTGCGCGACCGGCAGCAGCGTCGTCTCCTGCGCCAGCTGCCCGGTCACGCGGACAGTGCGGTCGCGAGTGGAACCGCCCGCGCCGTAGGTCATCGATACGAACGCGGGGTGCATGCACTCGAACTGCCGGACGGCGCGCCACAGCCGCGCTTCGGCGGCGGCGTCGCGCGGCGGATTGAACTCCACGGAGAACGGCACCGCGTGCCCCGCGTGCGCCCGCAGACTCTCCACGACCGACGGTGTGGCGGAGACGTTCGGGTGCGTCCGGGACGCCCGGCCAGGGGTCGAGCCGCCCCGCACGTTGTCGAAAGTCACCGGTTCAGTGTAGAGGTGGCCGGTGGCGGCCCTGTCGGGTCGCTCGGACCCTCCGCGTATTCTTCGCATCGGGCGAGTTGTTCGCCACGCCGAGCGACACGCGCGACCGCCCCTCGCTCGGCCCCGAATCATCCGCAGCGCCCGGGCACCCTCCGCGACCCCGTGCGTCCACCATCCGCACGACCTTGGAGGCTCCTCTGTCCGCCGCAACCGGTACTCAGACGCCGCGCCCAGCGGTGCCGCAGCCGGGCACCCCCGCCTTCGTCACCGCCGTGGAAGACGCCCTGACCCATTTCTTCGCCACCCGCCGCTCGACGACCGAGCGCCTCGGGCCGGTCTTCGTCGAGGCCACCGACGCACTCGAGCAGTTCGTGCTCCGCGGCGGGAAACGCACCCGGCCGGCGTTCGCGTGGACCGGCTGGCTCGGAGCGGGCGGCGATCCGCACGCCCCCGACGCCGCCGCGGTGCTCACCGCGTGCTCCGCGCTCGAGCTCGTCCAGGCGTGCGCGCTGGTCCACGACGACATCATCGACTCCTCCCGCACCCGCCGCCGATTCCCCACCGTGCACGTCGACTTCGAGCAGCGCCACCGCGACCGCGGATGGTCCGGCGACTCGGCGCACTTCGGCGCCAGCGTGGCCATCCTGATCGGAGATCTGGCGCTGTCCTGGGCCGATGACATGGTGCACGCGTCCGGCCTCGCCCCCGCGGCCATCGCCCGGTTTGCGCCGGTGTGGGCCGACATGCGCACCGAGGTGCTCGGCGGCCAGCTGCTCGACATCAGCGGCGAGGCGGGCGGCGACGAATCGGTCGAGGCCGCGCTGCGGATCAACCGCTACAAGACCGCCGCCTACACCGTCGAACGCCCGCTGCATCTCGGCGCCGCGATCGCCGCCGCTGGTCAGGAGCTGATCGAGGCCTACCGCGAGTTCGGCACCGCGATCGGGATCGCCTTCCAGCTGCGCGACGACCTGCTCGGCGTGTTCGGCGATCCGGCGGTCACCGGCAAGCCCTCCGGCGACGACCTGCGCGAGGGCAAGCGCACCGTGCTGCTGGCCGAAGCGCTGCGACGCGCCGACGACGCCGATCCCGCCGCGGCCGCGCTGCTGCGCTCGAGCATCGGCACCGACCTGAGCGCGGAGCAGGTGCAGCGGCTGCGCGCTCTGCTGGTCGAACTCGGCGCGGTCGACGAAGTGGAGCGCCGCATCACCGAACTCACCGACACCGGCCTGGCGGCCATCGAGGCCAGCTCGGCGACGCCCGCGGCCAAGGAACGGCTGCGCGCCATGGCGCTGGCCGCCACCAAGCGTGCCGCGTGAGCGCCACGGCGAGGAGACTCCGATGAGAACCGTTGCGGGACCGACCGATCGCGTCGTGGTGGTCGGTGCGGGACTGGCCGGGCTTTCGGCCGCCCTGTATCTGACCGGTGCGGGTCGCACGGTGACGCTGCTCGAGCGGGCCGACCACCCCGGTGGCCGGGTCGGACGCTACCGGGGCGCCGACTACGACATCGATTCCGGCGCCACCGTCCTCACGCTGCCCGAACTGATCACCGATGCGCTCGCCGCCGTCGGCCGCGCCCCGGAGACCTGCGTGCCCCCGCTGCGCATCCACCGGCTGGCTCCTGGCTATCACGCCCGGTTCGCCGACGGCGCCGAGATCAGGGTCTTCGCCGATCCGGACGCGATGGCCGCGGAAGTCGAGCGGGCCTGCGGCCCGGCCGAGGCACGGGGATACCGGCGGCTGCGCGCCTGGCTGGCGCGGATCTACGCGGCCGAGTTCACCGAGTTCATGGACACCAACTTCGACTCGCCGCTGGATATGGTGCGCGTCCCCGAGAAGCGCCGCGCCCTGGCCGAATTGGTGCGACTCGGCGGCTTCGGCAGGCTCGGTCCCCGGGTGCGCGGGTTCCTGCGGGACCCGCGCCTGGCGCGACTGTTCACCTTCCAGGCGCTCTACGCGGGCATGCCGCCCGCGCGGGCGCTCGCCGTGTACGGCGCGATCCCGCACATGGACACCTCGCTCGGCGTGTATTTCCCCGAGGGCGGGATGCGGGCGATCGCCGCTGCGCTGGCGCAGGCGTTCACCGAGGCGGGCGGCACGCTGGAACTGAACGCCGAAGTGGTCGGGATCGACTACGCGGACCGCCGCGCCCGGCGCGCTCGCACCGCCGACGGGCGTTCGTTCGACTGTGACGCGCTGGTGCTCACCGCAGATCTCGGCTCGCTCGACCGGCTCGGCGTGCGGCCCCGGCGCGGGCTGCGCGCTTCGCCGTCGGCGGTCGTCGCGCACGGCACCGTCCCCGCCGCCGTCGCGGCGGACTGGCCGGTGCAGGCCCACCACACCATCGAGTTCGGGCAGGCCTGGGATCGGACATTCGCCGAGATCACGGCCCGTCGGGGCCACGGCAGGCTGATGAGCGACCCCTCGCTGCTGCTGACCCGGCCCGCGCTGACCGATCCGAGCCTGTTCATCGAACGCGCCGACGGACGTCACGAGCCGTTCTCCCTGCTGGCGCCGTGCCCGAATCTTTCGGCGGCGCCGCTGGACTGGCCGCGTCTCGGCCCCGCCTATCTCCGCGAGCTGCTCGCCGTGCTGGAAGCGCGCGGTTATCGGGGCATCGCCGAGCATTTCGCCGTCGACCGGCTCGACACACCGCGGACGTGGCTCGACCGCGGCATGCTCGCGGGCACACCGTTCTCCGCCGCTCACCTCTTCCGCCAGACCGGTCCCTTCAGGCCGAGCAATTTCCCGCGTTCCAGCGACAATGTGGTTATCGCTGGTTGCGGCACCACTCCTGGTGTGGGCGTGCCGACCGCCTTGCTCTCCGGAAAACTGGCGGCAAACCGTATTGCCCGCGCGATCGCGCCCACTTCGCCTGGAACCCCGCGCACCAGCCGGATAGTGTTCGAGGCGACGCCGTAAACTAAGCGCCGACCTATTCGCTCGCGGTTGCGACCGCCGACCATTCGGGGGGACCGACACCAGATGGCATCCCCCGAAACGCGCACCGCAGAGGCCGCCTCCGCCGGTGACGTCCGCTCCTCGTCGCCCGCCTCCGCAGGTCGCGAATCGGCCACCCCTCGCGGTGTCCTGTGGTGGGTCCGCACCTCCGCCGACTTCGCCAGAAGCCCCGAGGGCCATGCCGCACTGCTCGGCTTCTTCGGCGCGATCATGATCATGTTCGGCGGGTTCGGCGCGGGCAGCGTCCGCAAGCGGGACCCGCTGCTCGAAGCCATGCACCTGTCCTGGCTGCGGTTCGGCCACGGCTACGCGCTGTCGACCATCTGCATCTGGATCGGCGTGCTGCTCATGATCACCGCGTGGGTGCGCCTCGGGCGCGCCACGATCGGCACGGGCGACCGGACCGACGCCGAGGTGACGCTGAACGAGTTGCGCGCCATCGTCGGCATCTGGATCGCGCCGCTGCTGTTCGCCGTGCCGATGTTCAGCCGCGACGCCTACTCCTACCTCGCACAGGGCGCGCTGCTGCGCGACGGCTTCGACCCATACCAGGTCGGTCCGGTGGCGAATCCCGGTGTGCTGCTGGACAACGTGAGCCCCGTGTGGACCACCACCACCGCGCCGTACGGCCCGGTGTTCCTGCTGCTCGGGCGCGCGATCACCGCCGTGACCGGCGACAACGTGGTGGCGGGCACCATCGCGATGCGGCTGGTCATGCTGCCCGGCCTGGCGCTGATGATGTGGGCGGTGCCGTATCTGACCAAGCACCTCGGCGGCAAGCCGACCGTCGCGCTGTGGCTGGCGGTGCTCAACCCGCTGGTACTCATCCACCTGATCGGCGGCGTGCACAACGAGATGCTGATGGTCGGCCTGATGTGCGCGGGTATCGCGCTGGTGCTGGAGCGCCACCATGTTGCGGGCATCGTCGTCGTCGCCATCGGCGTGGCCATCAAGGCCACCGCGGGTGTGGCGCTGCCGTTCCTGGTCTGGATCTGGATGTTGCACGAACGCGAACGCCGGGCCGCGCAGCGGGTCGGGCGCGACCCGGCGCACCTGCCCGCCAGTGAGCAACCCGGAGACGCCGCGGAGCCCACCGAGGACATGCCGCATCCCGCACTCATGTTCGGCAAGATCGCGGGGCTCGGTCTGAGCGTGTTCGCGGTCGTCTTCGTCGCCGCCTCGGCCATCGCGGGCGTCGGCATCGGCTGGCTGACGGCGTTGTCCGGGTCCAAGAAGATCATCAACTGGCTGTCGCTGCCGACCGTGATGGCGCACGCGGTCACCTGGATCACCCCGCTGCGGCTGGAATCGGTGCTCGAGGTGACCCGCGCGATGTGCGCGCTGGCCCTGGTCGCGGTGCTCGCGTGGACCTGGTGGCGGTTCCGGCACAGCGAGCGGGAGGCGGTGCTCGGCATCCTCATCGCGTTCGTCGCGATCGTCATCCTGTCGCCCGCCGCACTGCCCTGGTACTACTCGTGGCCGCTGGCGCTGGCCGCCGGGTTCGCGCTGTCCACCACGACGCTGATGGCGCTGGTCGGCTTGTGCACCTGGCTCATGCTGGTCTTCCAGCCGGACGGTTCGATCGGCCTGTACAACTTCTGGCACGTCGTCGCCGCCACCTTCGCCGCGGTCGTGGCGGCGCTGTCGCTGCGCACGGTGGACCCGCTGCGCCTGCGCGCCACGCCGCCGGGCGATGTCGCGGCCACGCCCGGCGAGGCCACCGCTTCGCGCGCCGCCACACCATGACCGAGGACCGCCTACCGGGTTCCGCGCTGCTGCCGCTCGCCTACCGCGAGTGCAGGCAGATCGCGGCCACCCATGGCCGCACCTATTTCCTGGCCACCCGGCTGCTGTCGGCCGAACGACGACCCGCCGTGCACGCGCTGTACGCGTTCGCGCGCATGGTGGACGACGTCGTCGACCGGGCGGGCCGTCCCGCCGCGGCACACGATCGCGACCCGGCCGCGGAACTCGATCTGATCGAACGGGACCTGCGGGCCGCACTGGAATCGCGCCCCGGCAGCGCGAGCGCGGCACCGCACGCTTCTTCCGCCGACCGGCAGAACGACCGGAGCTGGGAATCGGGTCCGCGGCCGCGCGCCCTCGTCCTGGCGGCGGTCACCCACACCATCCACCGTTATGACATTGCCGCGCAGCACTTCTGGACGTTCCTGGATTCCATGCGAATGGACGCGCCGGGCGCCCCGGCGTTCCGTAATCGCTACGCCACCATGGCGCAGCTGCGCGAATACATGCGCGGCTCGGCGGCCGCGATCGGCTTGCAGCTGCTGCCGGTGCTCGGCACGGTCGTCCCGGTGTCCGCGGCCGAGCCCGCCGCCGCCGCGCTGGGCGAGGCGTTCCAGCTGACCAACTTCCTGCGCGACGTCGCGGAGGATCTCGACCGCGACCGCGTCTACCTACCCGCCGACGCCCTCGCCGCGTTCGGCGTCGACGACGCCCTGCTGTTCGAATGTCGCCGCACCGGCCGGACCGATCCGCGCGTCCGACGTGCCCTCGCCCATCTCATCGCGGTCAACCGCGACCTCTACCGCCGCGCCGAACCCGGCATCGACCTGCTCGAACCGCGAGTACGCCCCGCCATCCGCACCGCGGCCACCCTCTACTCGGACATCCTGCACCACATCGAGCGCAGCGACTACGCCGTCTTCGGCCACCGCGCGGTAGTCCCCCGCCACCACCGCCTCCGCATAGCCGCCACCGAATTCACCACCGCCACACTCCGTGGCCGCCTCACCCGCTGACCACGGCCCCGATTCTTTCGGCACTGGTCCGATTGCAGCTTCACGATCCATCCCTCCTCCGAGCGACGGCCCGGACAAGACGCCACCATCAGCGCCCCGCCACCGCCAACGAGGCCTCGCCCTGTCCAACGTAAGAGCACCAGCCCAACCTCCGAGCGCGGCCGAACCGACACGCCGCGCCGCGGTGCCGCCAGCGAGGACCTCCAGGCCGCTCGGCAACCGCGAAACCCCTGGTAGCGACGTCACCACCCGACACAACCACACACACCTCGACCACAGGATCCGAGCGACGCGACACCGAGCACCACCACGCAAGCTCAATAGAACAGGCACAGCAGCCGCACCGATGCCACCCCCACGGAAATCAGCCCTGCGACAACCGCGAAACCCCTGGTAGCGAGGTCACCACCCGACGCACACCAGCTCAACCACAGGATTCGAGCGCAGCGAGACCGCGCATGCGCCGCGCAAGCCCGGTAGAACCGGCACAACAGGGGCAGCAATCCCACCAGCGCGGACCTCGGGCCCGCGGCAACAGCGAAACCCCTGGTAGCGAGGTCACACCGGACGCAAGCACACCACCTCGACCACAGGTTTCGAGCGAAGCGAGACCGAGCCTGTTCCGTTCGCGGCCCGCGAGCCACAAGAGGGCCGCGAACACGCCGCGCCCGCGCGGCCAAAAACTCAGAACGGATCCGCGGCGGCCCGGCGCAGGACTTCGCGGGCAAGGGGCCCGTGCAGGGCGTCGACCGGCTTGCCGGGCAGGGTGTCGTCGTCGGTGAAGATCCACTCCAGGATCTCCTCGTCGGTGTACTTGGCGTCGCGCATCACGGTGATCAGGCCGGGCAGCGGCTTCACGACCGCGCCGGTGTCGTCGAAGAACCGCTCGGGGACACCCGCCACGCCTTCTCTGCGGACGGCGATCAATTGATGGTCGCGCAACATCTGGTGCACCCGGGTTACCACAAGCCCGAGTCGCTCGGCCACCTCCGGCAGCGACACCAGGGTCACCGACTGCGGAAGGACGTCGTCACTGCAGGGAAATGCACTCACCCGGACAACGGTAGACGGTCGCGCGCCGCACGTCGTGAGACACCCGGGGTGGTGCGAGTCGATACCATCGTGGGGGCCGCACGGAGCGGCTGACTTTGTGAAAGCCGGAGGACTTCTCTTGATCGGCCAGATGCTGGAAGGGCGCTATCGGATCGATGCGCCGATCGCCCGCGGCGGAATGTCGATGGTCTTCCGCGGGGTCGACACCCGCCTGGACCGGCCGGTCGCCATCAAGGTGATGGATCCGAAGTTCGCGGGCGACCCCCAGTTCCTGTCCCGATTCGAGTTCGAGGCGCGCGCGGTCGCCAAACTCAAGCATCCTTCTCTGGTCGCGGTGTACGACCA
This sequence comes from Nocardia sp. NPDC051929, assembly GCF_044548645.1. Classification (NCBI taxonomy): domain Bacteria; kingdom Bacillati; phylum Actinomycetota; class Actinomycetes; order Mycobacteriales; family Nocardiaceae; genus Nocardia; species Nocardia sp. NPDC051929. Next base: position 57,499 of record NZ_JBIUCG010000032.1, read on the forward strand.
GGGCATCGACGGCGATCACCCCTTCTTGATCATGGAGCTGGTCGAGGGCGGCACGCTGCGCGAGTTGCTGCGCGAACGCGGCCCGATGCCGCCGCACGCCGTGCGCGCTGTCGCCGAACCCGTACTCGCGGCCATCGGCGTCGCGCACTCCGCGGGACTGGTGCACCGCGACATCAAGCCGGAGAACGTGTTGATCTCCGACGCGGGCGAGGTGAAGATCGCCGATTTCGGTCTGGTGCGCGCGGTGGCGGCGGCGAACACCACATCGGCGAGCGTCATCCTCGGCACCGCCGCCTATCTGTCGCCCGAGCAGGTCACCAGCGGTTCCGCCGACTCGCGCAGCGACGTCTACTCCTTCGGCGTGCTGATCTTCGAGTTGCTCACCGGCCGGGTTCCGTTCACCGGCGACACGTCGATCTCGGTGGCCTATCAACGCATCGAGAACGATGTGCCGAGTCCGAGCGCTTTCATCTCCGGGGTACCGCCCGAGTTCGACGAACTGGTCGCCAAGGCGACCGCGCGCGAACCCGCGCACCGGTTCGCGGACGCGAACGAGATGGCGGCCGCGCTGCGGCTGATCGGCGCCGAGCTGCGGCTACCCGCCTATCGGGTGCCCGCGCCGCAGGACTCCGCCGAGCATCTCAGCGCCGGCTACCGAGCCGTGCAGCCGGATCGCGACGACCAGCCCGGCTTCGCCGGGGCGTCTGCCCACCCGCCGCAGCCGGTGCAGCACACCAGAGTGGTCACCGCCCAGCGGCCCCGCATCGACCATGACGCGCCGGATGCTTACGACCGGCCGCAACCGGTGCGCCAAGCGCATCCCGCGGCGCCGTATCCGCCGTATTCCGACGACATCAACCGCTCGCGGCGCACGGTCTGGGTATGGGTGGCCATCGTCGCGGTTCTCACACTGCTGGTCGGCATCGGCGGCTGGTGGCTCGGTGTCGGCCGCTATTCGGCGGTGCCACCCATCGCGGGGCTGGACACCGACAAGGCGGTCGCCACCCTGCAGAATGCCGGCTTCGAGACCGAGATCCGCCAGAAGGCGTCGGACGCGATCCCGGTCGGCGGCGTGGTCGGCAGCGACCCTTCGGCCGGATCCAAGATCACCAAAGGGTCGACGGTCGCCGTCCTGGTCTCCAACGGCAAGCCGAAGGTGCCGGACGTCAAAGCGGGTGACCAGGTGTCGAAGGTCAACCAGTTGATCCGGGACAACGGCCTGCAACCGGTCGACGCGGGCGAGGTGTCCAATACCGCGCCCAAGGGGACGGTCGCCCGGGTGGAACCGAACCCGGGGACCGTGCTGCCTCTCGGCGCGCAGGTGAAGGTATACCGCAGCAAGGGTTCCCAGCCGGTGAAGGTTCCCGACGTGCGCGGCAAGTCGACCGACGAAGCCACCAAGATCCTCACCGCCGCCGGCATCGCGGTGCGTGAGACCAAACCTCAGTTCGACCGCAGCGTCGAGGCGGACAAGGCCATCGGCACCCAGCCGGGCGCGGGCGCAACCATCCAATCGGGCGACGGCGTCGTCCTGCTGATCTCCAACGCTTTGAAGATGCCCGACGTCCGCGGGTGGACCGTGGCCAACGCCCGCGCCAAGCTGGAGAGTCTCGGTTTGCGGGTCGAGGTGAAGCAGTTGGCGCGCGCGGACAGCTCCCTGGTGGTCTCACAGACTCCGGCCATCGGGGTCAACCTGGAGGCGGGCGACACGGTCACCATCGTGGCCCTTCCCTAGCGGAAAGCGCACCGGCCGCGGGGTCAGGGAAGACCGCGCGGCCGGGGATCGGACCTCAGCGCAGCATTTCGGCGACGAGGAACGCCAACTCCAGCGACTGCTGAGTGTTCAGCCTGGGGTCGCAGGCGGTCTCGTAGCGGCCGGACAGATCGAGGTCGGAGATGTCCTGGGCGCCGCCGAGGCATTCGGTGACGTCCTCTCCGGTGAGTTCGATGTGCATGCCGCCGGGATGCGTGCCGAGCGCGTGGTGCACCTCGAAGAAGCCCTGCACCTCGTCGACGATGCGGTCGAAGTGGCGGGTCTTGAAGCCGGTGGACGACTCGTGGGTGTTGCCGTGCATCGGGTCGCACTGCCAGATCACCTGGTGACCGGTGGCCTGCACCTTCTCGATGATCGGCGGCAGCACGTCGCGGACCTTGCTGTGGCCCATGCGGGACACGATGGTCAGCCGGCCCGGCTCGTTGTTCGGGTCGAGCCGCTCGACGTACTCCACGGCCTGCTCGGGCGTGGTGGACGGGCCGATCTTCAGGCCGATCGGGTTGGCCAGCAGTTCCGCGAACGCGATGTGCGCGCCGTCGAGCTGGCGGGTGCGCTCGCCGATCCAGAGGAAGTGCGCCGACAGGTTGTAGAGCACCGGCTCGCCGATCGCGTTCTCGCTCAGGCGCAGCATGGCGCGCTCGTAGTCCAGCACGAGCGCTTCGTGGCTGGCGTAGATGCGGGCCGACTTCAGGCTCGGGTCGTTCACCCGGCACGCGGTCATGAACCTCAAGCCGCGGTCGATCTCCTCGGCCAGCGCCTCGTAGCGCGCGCCAGCGGGCGATTTGGCCACGAAGTCGCGGTTCCAGTCGTGCACCTTGTGCAGGTCGGCCATGCCCGCGCCGGTCAGCGCGCGCACCAGGTTCATTGCCGCACTCGCGTTGGCGTAGGCCCGGACCAGGCGCGACGGGTCGTGCTCGCGCAGCGCGGCGTCGGCGACCAGCGAGTTCACCATGTCGCCGCGGTAGGACTTGAGCCCGCGCGAATCGGTGTCCGAGGAGCGCGGTTTGGCGTACTGGCCCGCGATCCGCGCGACCTTCACCACCGGCAGGCTCGCGCCGTAGGTGAGCACCACCGCCATTTGCAGAAGAGTACGAATATTGCCGCGAATGTGCGGCTCGGTGTTGTCGGCGAAGGTCTCCGCGCAGTCGCCGCCCTGCAGGAGGAACGCTTCACCGCGGGCCACCTCGGCCAGCTGGCCACGCAGCTCCTCCACCTCGGCGGGCACGCAAATCGGCGGGACGCTCTCCAGCACTGTGCGCATGTTGGCCGCCTGCTCCGGATCCCAGGACGGCTGCTGCAGCGCGGGCCGCGCCAGCGCGTCGTCCAACCGCCTGCGCAGCTCGGTGGGCAGCGGCGGCAGTTCCGGCAGGCGATCGATGGGTACGTCGACGGTCCAGTTCACGAGTTCAGAATACGGACCGCACGCCCCGTGGGGACACCCAGTCCCAGGGCTGGAATCGCTCCACCCAGGGTGAATGTGTTCTGCCCAGCGGGTGCCGCCGCGGAGCAACACCGTGTGGTTCGATTTGTCGTCTTCAGCGCCATCGCGGAATTCGAGGATTTTCGGTGGCCCGACTTGATACCGGCGATATGACGAAAATCCATTTCCGAAGGATTCTTCTATCCAGTTTCCAGGGCAGGATTCTCTCCTTGCCACACGGCCCTCGCGCTCGTACCCTCCGTGCACGACCTTCTACACTGCATACGAGAACACCAGCCATTCCGCACCCAATTGCTGCCGAAATCCCTGCCAGCGCAGATATCAGAGAGGCACAGTGCTTGAGATATTTTTATGACTGCGAATTCATCGAGGACGGAGTGACCATCGATCTGGTCTCCATCGGCGTCGTCTGCGAGGACGGCCGGGAGTACTACGCGGTGTCCACCGAATTCGATGCCGAACGTGCGGGGCCCTGGGTGCGCAAATTCGTACTGCCGCAGCTGCCTTCGCCCTCCTCTCCGCTGTGGCGCAGCCGCGACCGGATCCGCGACGAGCTGTACGCGTTCCTGGTGCCGCGGCCGACCGTGCAGCCGGAGTTGTGGGCCTGGGTGTCCGCCTACGATCACGTCGCCCTGTGCCAGTTGTGGGGCTCGATGGTCGATCTGCCCAACGCGCTGCCGCGCTACACCAACGAATTGCGCCAGCACTGGGAGTCGCACGGCCGTCCCGAACTTCCGCCGATCCCGCCGGACGCGCACGACGCGCTCGCCGACGCCCGGCACAACCTTGCCAAATTCGAGGCAATCGAGGCCGCACGCCGCGCGGCGCCACGCCTCTGACATAGGCGGCATAGACGCGAAAAGGCCCCGAGTCGTATTCGACTCGGGGCCTTTCCGTGGCCGGGGCGTCAGTGGCCGTGCTTGCCGTTCGCCGCCTCCTGCGCCTGCTGCAGCACCTTCAGCTGCTTGTGCTCTTCGGCGTGCTCGATCTCGAAGTGCCGATCGCTCTCCTCCTGCGGATCCGCGCGCAGGAAGCTGCCGGTGCCGGGCTTGCCTGCCGAACCCAGCTTGCTCATCTTCTTCGGCACGGGCGCGCCCTGGTACTCCAGCGGGATCGGGTGGCCGTGGTCGTCGACCGGGCCGAGCGGCTGGTGCACCTCGATGTACTCGCCGTGCGGCAGGCGCTTGATCACACCGGTCTCGATACCGTGCTCGAGCACCGCCCGGTCGCTGCGCTGCAGGCCGAGGCAGAACCGGTAGGTGAGGTAGTACGCCACCGGCGGGGCGACGAGCAGGCCGATGCGGCCGATCCAGGTGGTCGCGTTCAGCGAGATGTCGAACTTCAGCGCGAGGATGTCGTTGACGCACGACAGCGTGAGCACCACATAGAACGCGATGGCCATCGCGCCGATCGCGGTCCGGACCGGGACGTCACGCGGACGCTGCAACAGGTTGTGATGCGCGGTGTTGTCGCCGGTGAGCCGCTTCTCGATCCACGGGTAGGCGATCAGCACCGTGAACACCAGGCCCATGATCAGCGCGACCCAGAAGACGGCGGGCACGGTGTAACGGCCCAGGTACAGCTCCCACGGCGGCATCAATCGCGCCATGCCGTCGGTCCACATCATGTAGAAGTCCGGCTGCGAACCCGCCGACACCTGCGACGGGTTGTACGGACCCAGGTTCCAGATCGGGTTGATCTGGAACACGCCACCCATGATGCCCACGATGCCGAGGGTGAAGGCGAAGAACGCGCCCTGGTCGGCGGCGAACACCGGCACGATCCGGGCGCCCACCACGTTGTTCTCCGTGCGGCCTGGGCCGGGGAACTGGGTGTGCTTCTGGTACCACACCAGCGCCACGTGCGCGGCGATCAACGCCAGGATGATGCCGGGGAACAACAGCACGTGCGCGATGTAGAGCCGCGGAATGATGATCTCGCCGGGGAAGTCACCGCCGAAGATCAGCCAGTGCATCCAGGTACCGACGATCGGGATGCTCATGGTGATACCGCCGAACGCGGCCCGCAGGCCGGTGCCGGAGAGCAGGTCGTCGGGCAGCGAGTAACCGAAGAAGCCCTCGAACATCGCCAGGATCAGCAGCAGCGAGCCGATCACCCAGTTCGCCTCACGCGGCTTGCGGAACGCGCCGGTGAAGAAGATACGGAACAGGTGGATGATGATCGACGCCGCGAACAGCAGGGCCGCCCAGTGGTGGACCTGGCGGACGAACAGACCGCCGCGGACCTCGAAGGTGATGTTCAGCGCGGTCTCGTAGGCGCGCGACATGGTCACGCCGCGCAGCGGCTGGTAGGCGCCGTTGTAGACGACCTCGCTCATCGAGGGATCGAAGAACAAGGTCAGGTAGACGCCCGACAGCAGCAGGATGATGAAGCTGTAGAGCGCGATCTCGCCGAGCAGGAACGACCAATGCGTCGGGAAGACCTTGTTGATCGACCGCTTCATGAACGCGGCGGCGCGGTAGCGCTCGTCCGCCTCGCTGGCTTGGGCTGCGACTGAAGGACTCATGAACGGCGCTCCCAGTAGGCCGGGCCGAGCGGCTCGATGAAGTCGCCGTTGGCGACCAGGAAGCCCTCAGCGTTGACGGTGATCGGCAGCTGCGGCAGCGCGCGAGCGGCGGGACCGAAGACCGGCTTGCCCCACTCGGTCGCGGAGAACTGCGACTGGTGGCAGGGGCACAGGATCCGGTTGGTCTGCTGCTCGAACAGCGAGGTCGGGCAGCCGAGGTGGGTGCAGATCTTCGAGTAGGCGAAGTAGTCGCCGTAGTTGAAGCTCTCCTGACCCTTGCGCTTGATCGCCTTCTGCGCGTCCTCGGTACGCAGGCGGATCAGCATGACGGCGTTGCGGATGCCGCGCAGCGACTGCAGGGTCGCGTGCTCGTCACCGCGCCACTTCTCCTTCCACGGGAACACCGTCTCCATGGCGCCCGCGTCCAGGTCCTCCGGACGCACCAGCACCACGTCCTCCGGGCGACCGGTGTCGCGGCGGATGTAGATGGTCTCGCCCGGGTAGTCCGGGGTCCAGCCGGAGACCCACAGCGGCGACTTGTCGCCCTTGGCCCACGGGTTCTTGATCAGACCGCCGACGAACACCAGCAGCGCGCCGACGCCGAGTACACCGACGCCCGCGCCCGCGGTGCGGGTGATCATCTTGCGGCGGCCGAGCGTGGAGGTGTCCAGCGCGTCCTGCAGCTCGGCGACCAGGGTGCGGCGCTCGACCTCCGGCGACGGACCGTCGTGCCGCTCCTGGATGGAGAGTTCGGCGGGGATGAACAGCTTGCGGATCAGCACGACCGCGACGCCGATGACCAGCACCGAGATGCCGAAGGTCAGGCCGACCAGCGGGGTGAACAGCGAGTAGAGCCCGTGGCCCTCCTCGTCCTTGGCCTTGAACTCCCACGGCCAGAACAGGAACACACCGACCAGCGCCGCGGCCGCGATGCCGGACACGGCGAACCAGAAGGTGACCGCGCGCTCGGCGCGCTTCTCCGCCCGGGTCCCGGGGATCGGGAAGCGCTCGCGGCGGTAGGCGACGTCGACGCCGTCGCGCTCGGTACCGAGCTTGACCAGCTCGTCACGCGACATCTTGTCGAGGTCCGCCTCGGTGGGCTCCGCCGGGTTGGCGTTCACCGACTGCTCCTTCGACAGATGCGCGTCGTGGCCCTCATCCGGCCGACCCATGTCGTCTCGCTCCTTCTCGCTATTGCTCATGACCTGGATCCGATCCACATCGCGGCGCCGACGACGAGCGTGATGCCGACCACCCAGATGGCGAGGCCCTCGGTCGCGGGACCGAACCCGCCGAGATCCCAGCCGCCCGGGCTGTGCTCCTCGGTCGCGTTCTTGACGTAGGCGATGATGTCGCGCTTCTCCTCCGCGCTCAGCTGGCGATCGGAGAACTTCGGCATGTTCTGCGGGCCGGTGATCATCGCGGCGTAGATCTGCTGCTCGCTCGCCGGCTCCAGCGGCGGCGCGAACTTACCGGAGGACAGCGCGCCGCCGCGTCCGGTGAAGTTGTGGCAGGACGCGCAGTTCATGCGGAACAGCTCCGAGCCGCGGGCGATGTCGTCGCCGCGCATCGACTCCTGGGCGACCTCGCCGTTGGCGTCGCGGACCACGGTCGGACCGCCGCCGTGGGCAGCCACGAACGCGCTCAGCGCGTCGGTCTGGTGGGCGTCGAACTTCGGCGGCTTGCGCTGCGCCTGGGCCTCGTTACGGGCCATCGGCATGCGGCCGGAGGACACCTGGAAGTAGACCGCGGCCTCGCCGACGCCGATCAGGCTGGGACCACGGTCGGCCACACCCTGCAGGTTCGCGCCGTGGCAGGTGATGCAGGACGTGTCGTAGAGCTGCTCGCCCTCGCGGATGAGCGCGGACTGGTCCTCGTGCGCGGTGGCCCGCTGCGGGTCCGGCGTGAGGGCCGATGCCAGGAAGCCTGCTCCGACGAGGCCCACCAGCAGCGCAAGTCCGCCCGCGATGCGACGGCGAACGCGCCGCTGCCTGCGCGTCTTGCTGGCCTGGCCGTTCCCGGGGCTGGCGGGCTCTGGCGCTGACGGGGGAGATGAACTCATCTGTGTCCCTTTGGAGTAGACGGAACCGACTTGTGCGAAAGATCTCGGGTCGCGCCGCGCCCGCCGAGGCGGCGCGGCGACCACGATCAGCGGACGAAGTAGATCGTGGCGAACAACCCGATCCACACGATGTCGACGAAGTGCCAGTAGTAGGAGACGACGATCGCGGCGGTGGCCTGCGCGGGGGTGAACTTGCTGACCTTGGTGCGCATGAGCAGGAACACGAACGCGATCAGACCGCCGATGACGTGCAGACCGTGGAAGCCGGTGGTGATGAAGAACACCGAGCCGTAGGAGCTGCTGGAGATCGTGGTGCCCTCGTGCGCGAGGTTCATGTACTCGTAGCCTTGGCCGCCGACGAAGAACGCGCCCATGATCAGAGTGATGACGTACCAGCGGCGCAGGCCGAACACGTCGCCCTTCTCCGCGGCGAACACGCCCATCTGGCAGGTGAACGACGACGCGACCAGCACGGTCGTGACCGGCACTGCGAGCTTCAGGTTCAGCTCGGTCGGCTCCGGCGGCCAGTTACCGTGCGCCTGGGCGCGGGCGACGAAGTACATCGCGAACAGGCCGGCGAAGAACATCAGCTCGCTCGACAGCCAGATGATGGTACCGACGCTGACCATGTTGGGCCGGTTCAGCGAATGCACACGCTGGGTAATGGCCGATCCTGGGGTCCCTACTGCGGTCGTCACGGGGGTAAGTATGACTCGTCGTAGTACGACGGCAGTAGCCGGGTACGAAACTCGTTCCTCCGTGTCGGAAAACGCAGGGAGAGCGGGCTCTCGACCAGGCAGGGCCGGTACGAGCCGGATGCGCGAACCGGGAACGAGTCGCACGCGCGGACGAACGCCCGGCCAGCATGACAGGCGAGGGTAAGGAGAAGCTGAGATGAAGGTGAAGGCGACGCCGGGACTGTGGCGACGACTGTTCCGGCGGGACCGGGACACCGCTCTCGACCCGGACCGGGCGGACCTGGTCGTGGTCGCGTCGAGCTTCGACGACGCGGAGGCGTGTTCGGCCGCGCTGGCGCGCGCGACGGGGCTGGCACCGGATGCTCCCGCCGTGCTGCGGCATCACCTGCGCATCCCGCCCCGGCACGTACAGGCCGTCTGCGCGATCGCCGCGCAGGACGGCTACTCCCCCGCACCGCAGGTGAGCGGCCCGGGCACCGACGAGTTCGAGCCGCTGATCCTGCGGCGCGTGCAACTGCTCGACGCCCTGCACTGCTCCCAGGAGCGCTCCCGCATGGTCGGTCTCGCCCAACGCCACGACGGCCACGCCGACGGCTGGGACGCCCTGCAACCGAGCCCGCAGCCGTAACAGCCCCGCCGACCCGGGTTCCCCGACGACTCCGGCAGCGACAACTCGCGCGTGGGACGAAGCCGTGGCCGAGCGAACACAACTCCCGAACCGCGCGCCCCGCCCCGGCCTCGACCACCAACGCGCCCGGCGCACCCCAACCACGTCTTTCGAGCGAAGCGAGACCGAGCATCCGCCGTTCGCGAGCCACAAAGGGGGCGACAACTCACGCGCGACGAAGCCGTGGCCGAGCCAGCACAACTCCCGAACCGCGCGCCCCGCCCCGGCCTCGACCACCAACGCGCCCAGCGCACCCCAACCACGTCTTTCGAGCGAAGCGAGACCGAGCCTGTTCCGTTCGCGGCCCGGGGGGGGGGTTGGGGGGGGCCGGCGGGGGGCCGGAGGGGCTAACGGGCGGGGGGCCCAAACCCGCCCCCACGG
>NZ_JBIUCG010000032.1:67058-75216 GCF_044548645.1 Nocardia sp. NPDC051929
GGGGGGGCCGGGGGGGGGGGCCGCCCCCCCCCCGCGCCCCCCCCCCCCCGCGCGGGCGCCCCCCCCCCCCCCCCCCCACCGGGGGCCCGCCAACACCCAGCGCCGCAGGCGCTGGAAAGACAAACACAGCTAGGCTGCTTGCGGACAAACTGGTGCGCGAACCAGTGTGACGGGAGAAGTGTGGAATGAGCGTGCGCAGCTGGCCCCAGGTGCTCGGAACCCTCGCCGACGGTGGCGACCTGGCCGCGGACGACACGGCGTGGGCGATGAGCGAGATCATGTCCGACAACGCCACCCCCGCGCAGATCGCCGCGTTCGGCGTCGCCATGAAGATCAAGGGACCCACGCCCGCCGAGCTGACCGGCCTGGCCAGCGGCATGCTCGAGCACGCCCGGCTGGTGCGGATCGATGGCGACGCGGTCGACATCGTCGGCACCGGCGGTGACCGGTCCGGCTCGGTGAACATCTCCACCATGTCCTCGATCGTGGTGTCCGCGGCCGGGGTACCCGTGGTCAAGCACGGAAACCGGGCCGCGTCATCGAAGAGCGGCGGCGCCGATGTGCTGGAGGCGCTGGGCGTGAAGCTCGCGCTCGGTCCCGAGGCGGTGGCTCGCTGTGTGCGGGAAGTCGGCATCGGTTTCTGCTTCGCGGCCGTGTTCCACCCCGCCCTGAGGTACGCGGGCGCGGCGCGCAGCCAGATCGGCATCCCGACCGTCTTCAACGTGCTGGGGCCGCTGACCAACCCCGCGCAGCCGCGCGCCGGGCTGGTCGGCTGCGCGTTCGCCGACCTGCTGCCCGTGATCGCGGGCGTGTTCGCCGAACGCGGCGCGAGCGCGCTGGTGGTGCGCGGCAACGACGGCCTCGACGAGATCACCACCTCGGACACCACCGAGGCGTGGATCGTGTCGGGTGGACGAACGCGCCGAACCACCATCGATCCGACCCGCATCGGCATCCCGCGGGTCGATCTGGACGCGCTGCGCGGCGGCGACAGCGAGGTGAACGCGGGCGTGGCCCGCGACGTGCTCGCCGGTCGCGGTGGCGCGGTCCGGGACGCGGTCCTGCTGAATTCGGCCGCGGCGATCCTGACCTACGACTGGTCGCGCGGCGTCGGCGATCCCGACGCCGACCTGCACGCCGCGCTCGCGGCAGGCGTCGAGCGCGCCGCCGAGGCGATCGACACGGGCGCCGCCACAGCGTTGCTGGAGCGCTGGGCGAAGTTGACGCAGACGCTCGGCGACAACTGACGCGGGCCGGCTCGGTGCCCGCAGCGATGCCCGGCTCGTGCACGCTGCCGCGGCTTCCGCGCCGACCTGGCCGTGCCGATGCTCCGGCATCGCCGCTGGGGACATGCGCCGACACGCTGACCTGAGCGAGGGCCGTGGCCGGGATCGTCGCGGCCGGTAACGTCGGCCGGACAATTCGGCGCATGCCGAGTCGGGCACCGCGCCGATCGGTTCGACCGACGAGGAGCACCGACATGCGACTTTTTGTTCCGCTACTCGCCGTCCTCGCCACCGCAGGCATCGCCGCCGCCCCAGGAGCGAATGCGGCCGGAGGCGTTTTGTTCGCCGACGGCGTCGTGTACGAGAACCCGGTCGGCTGCGTCGAGGTCGGCGACGGGTCCGACGTGGAGATCCGCAACCGCACCGACGGCGTCGCGCACTTGTACGAGTCGCCGGACTGCTCGGGCGACGTCGTCGTGCTGCCACCGAACGACGGCGCCTATTTCGCCGTGCGCAGTGTTCGGGTGCGGGACTGAGGGACTATTCGCCGAGCGAGAACGCCGCCTCCACTTCAGCGCGCGAATACGACTTGAACGCGATATGGGTCGTGGTGCGCAGGACACCCGGTGTCTTGTCGATCCGGCCGGTCACCACATCGGCGATCTGCTCGTGGTCACGTACCCGCACGATCGCGATCAGGTCCACGTCACCCGCGCAGGAGTAGACCTCGGCGACGCCGTCGGTGTCCGCGACCGCCTGCGCGGTCTCCGGGATGCGGCCGTTGTCGGCGTGGATCAGGACGATCGCGGTAATCATGACGCTCAGCCTAAGCGGTCCAGATAACCTTCCTCGGTCGGTTGGGCGCTGACCGCCGCGTCGGCCAGTTCCGCCCAGCCCAGCCAGCGCGCCGCGCCGAAGAGCGGCTCGTGATACCCGTCCGTGGTCCGCACGATGCGTACGCCGGGCCGGGCCAGCCAGCGTACGACCAGCGCCACTTCCTCGGGGGACGCGCCGCGTAAAGGCGGGGCGTTCTCGACCGGAGACCTGGCGTGGTCCTGCACATGCGGTCCGGCGACCCCGGCCGGAACCACTGTTTCGGCGGCGGCCACGATCTGCTCCACGATGGGCATCGGCGGCACGCCCCGCTGGGCGGTGCCGGAACCGGCCAGGCGGCCGTACCGGATGACCGCGAACTCCCACCCGCCGTCACCGTCGGGATGCGCGGCGATCAGCTCGGCGATGCGCGCCACCGCGGCCAGTCGCTGGGTGCGCCGCAGCGCGCGCACCACTCGCGCCGCGCGATCGCGCAGCCGCGCCGCCGCCTCGAAATGTTCCGCGCGCGAATGAGTTTCGATGCGGTCGAGCATGAACCGGATCGGCGCGTCGCTGCGCCCGGCGAACAACGCGCGCACGAGCGCGGGCGCGGGCGCGTACTGCGCCATGTCCAGCGGCTTTCCCTCGGAGCCCGCTGGACATCCGCCGACCAGGGCGGGCGGGCACTCGTGCGCCGCGTTCCTGGACAGCCGTGCCGTGCAGGTGCGCAACCCGGTGAATTCGGCGATGATCACGCCCAGGTCGGCGGCGTCGTTGCGGGAGTTGAACGGCCCCAACGCGTCCCGGCCGGGCTCGCGCACCACCGAGAACCGCGGGAACGGCTCGTCGGTGAGAGTGAGCCACCAGGCCCGTTTCGGGAATTTCGACCGGCGGTTGTAGGGCGGGGTGTGCGCCACCAACAGCCGCAGTTCGCGCACCGCCGCCTCGAGCGCGTGCGCGCACACCACGTGGTCGACCCGAATCGCCAGCGAGACCATCTCTTTCATCCGCCCTCTGGTCTCCGAACCGGTGAAGTAGTTACGGACGCGGCGGCGCAGGTTCACAGCCGTGCCTATATATAGGACTTCGTCCGAGGGACCGCGGAACAGATACACCCCCGGAGCGGCGGGGAGATCGGCCGCGAGGACGCGTTTGGAGCGCTGCCGGGGCGTGACGTCGGGCAGGTAGTCGAGCAGCTCGGTGAGACTGTGGACGCCTTGGTTCCCGACCCGCGCGATCAGGGCGTGCAGCACGTCGACGGTCGCGCGCGCGTCTTGCAGTGCCCGATGCGTCGGCTGCGTGGTGGCGCCGAGCAGCCGGGCCAGCGAACCCAGCCGCACGGAAGGCGCCTCGTCGCGCCCGAGCACCCGTCGCGCCAGCTTCACGGTGCACAGCACCTGCGCGGCCGGCCATGCGGTGTCGCACTGCGCCGCGGCGGCACGCAGGAACGCCATGTCGAACCGTGCGTTGTGCGCGACCAGCACCGCGCCCGCGGCGAACTCCAGGAAGCCGGGCAGCACCGCCTCGATGCGCGGCGCGGCGTACACCATCGCGGTGGTGATGCCCGTGACGTGCACGATCGCGGGCGGTATCGCTCGTCCCGGGTTGACCAGTGTCGCGAATTCGCCGAGCACCTCCCCGCCGCGCACCTTCACCGCTCCGATCTCGGTGATGCCGTCGGCCCCGGGACTGGTCCCGGTGGTCTCCAGGTCCACGACCACGAAAGTCGTGTCGTACAAGGGAGTGTCGAGCTCGTCGAAAGCCAGCTGCTGGACGGCCGGGCGCGGCACGGGATCGGACACGGCGAGCAGCGTAGGGCCACGGTCCGACAGGAACCGAGCACGCGAATACGCCACGAAATGTCCGAATGACACCGTGGAGATTTCGGGGCGGTACCCGGGAAATGATCTAGAAATGCGGAAAAGAGACCCAGATCACATAAGGTTCAAAACTGTATCAAACATTGCGGCGAGTCCCGCGAAAAGCGATCTCCCGCCCTCGGGCGTGTCGACAACCCCTGGCTCTACGGTGTACGAACGAGCGACCATATCGGAACCTATGGCACATTATCCGCCACTACCTGGGAAAACACTTCGCAGACCCACCCGGGGTAGCCGACCGGTCCACCCCGCCGCGCGACCCTGCCCGAACGCGCGCTCTTGCACGATTACCCCGCCGTTATCTTTTCGTGATTCGGTGGGACGTATCTCACATCCATTAGCCGGTGAAATTGTTGAGCAACCCCATTTCGCTTCGCCGACGCTTTACAAACGACCGTGATGTGTTCGTAACCTTTTCGAGACCTCACGGAGTCCCGCCGCGCCGACCGGTGCGGCGCCGACGAAGTCCGCGGCACCACCGGGTGCGGCGTCGTGAGGCAGATTGGGAGTACCGCATCATGACGACCAACGCCGCCAAGCGTCAGGCGAAGCGCGCTGTTGCCGCCGGGGCCGTCGGCGCTGCCACCATCGGCGCGTTCCTGCTGCCCGCAGCCCCCGCGTCGGCCCAGCCGGTGACCGTCCCCGGCGTGGGAACCTTCGACGTTCCGAACGAGCTGCCGGTTCCGCCGGGCATTCCGGGCGTCGAGCTGCCCGGCCCCGCTCCCCTGCCCTTCGTCGCACCCAAGGCCTCCGGCGACATCGCGCTGGACGCCGCCCTGAGCAAGGTCGGCTCGCCGTACGTCTACGGCGCCGCGGGCCCGGACGCGTTCGACTGCTCCGGCCTGGTCCAGTGGTCCTACCGCCAGGCGGGCATCGAACTGCCCCGCACCAGCGGCGCCCAGCTCGCCGCGGGCAGCCCCGTGTCCCTGGACGATCTGCGCCCTGGCGACCTCGTCTCGTTCTACGGCGGCGGCCACTCCGGCCTCTACGCCGGTGACGGCAACGTCGTGCACGCGTCCACCTCGGGCCAGCCCGTGAAGGTGGCGCCGATCTCCTCCATGCCGATCGCAGGCGCTCGCCGCTTCTGAGAAGCAGCTGGTCGGGCCGCGAGATCGCGGCCCGACCGCACCACGGCCCTGTGATCAATTCGTTCTCTACTGGACATCGATGAGGGCCGTTCCGTAACCTAACCGAGACCTTCCACCGATTACCCCGGGTTCGCCCGGCGCAAACCCTCGGGGTTCGTCGAAGGCTTCCGCGTCGGTTTCGCGAGAGATCGCTGCACGAGAGAACGGGGCACCGCGGGCTGTGGCTGAGCATCACCGGGGACAGCAGACCAAACGTCTGGTGGGAGGGACGCTGGCAGCCGGATTGCTGGCCGCCGGTCTCTACGGCGGCGGCCCGGCCGGAGCGGATCCGGTGGCGCTTCCCTCCACCGCCACGGAGGCGGTGCAGCGGATGATCGATCTGTCTCGTCAGTCCGAACAGCTCAACCAGCAAGCTCTGGGCGTGGAAGCCGAGTTGGACGCGAAGCTCGCCGTCCAGCGTGACGCCGACGCTCGGCTGGCCGCCAGCACCGACCTGGTGAACCAAGCCAGGGACGAGATCCGCCGGTATCGGCCGGTCATCGACCGCACCGCGATCGCCGCCTACCAGGGCGCCCGCACCAACCGCCTGTTCGCCGTGCTGGTCAGCGACTCACCGCAGCAACTGCTCGACCAGATGTCCACGCTGGACGTGGTGTCCGCGCAGACCTCCGAGCAGCTCGACCACTACTCGAAGGCCACCGACGCCGCGACCGCCGCCGAATCGGCGGCCCACACCGCCGCCGACGCCGCCCGGTCCGCCGCGCAGAAAGCCGAGGCGGTGCGCATCGAACTGGAGCACAAGCGCAGCGACCTCGGCGGCGCCATCGCCCAGGTGGTGCAGGCCTGGGGGTCGCTGTCGGCCAAGGACAAGTCCGCCCTCGCCGGATCGCCGTTCCCGCCCGGCTTCGACCGGGACAGTCTCTTGCAGGGCCTCGTCCCCGGCAGCGGGACCAGCGCGCTGGCGGCCGGGCTCACCCGGATCGGCGACCCTTACGTCTGGGGCGCCACCGGTCCGGACCAGTTCGACTGCTCCGGCCTCGTCCAGTGGGCGTTTAAGCAGGTCGGCAAGAACGTGCCCCGGACGAGCTCGCAGCAGGCCACCTACGGCACACCCGTGGCCAAGGAGGATCTGCAGCCCGGCGACGTCGTGTTCTTCTACTCCGACATCTCGCACGTCGGCATCTACGCGGGCAACGGGCTCATGCTGCACGCCTCCACCTTCGGCGTGCCCGTCGCGGTCGCACCCATGAGCTCGACGCCGTTCCATTCGGCTCGGCGATACTAGAGGCCGTGAGCGAGCCAACCAGCGGCACCGCAGTACTCGAAGCCCGACCAACCCGCGACGGGCAACGGTGACCCACCTGGGCGTGCGGCGCGGCGCCTACCCCGTCGGCCGCACAGCCGTATCCCCCGCCGGGGCGCGCCGATGAACGGCATGCGGAGATTGCGCGCGTGGTGCTCGGCCCGGCGACGCTTCGAGTTCTGTCTCACCGTCGCGATGGTGGTGGCACTCACCGGCGTGTGCGTCGCGCTGATCATGTTGCCGAACACGGTGCTGCCGAAACTGCGGGCCGCGGAGCCGGGAGCGACCGAGGCGGTGGGTCAGGCGGCGGCCGCCGATCCCCGGCTGGCCGAGGTGCGGCGCATCGTCGAACCGTTCGGGTCGATCATCGCCCGCCAGGTGCCGACCGGAGACGGGGGACGATCCCTGGTTGTCGGCCATCCCGACCAGCGGATCGAAATCGACGTGCTGGAACGTGAACTCGCCGAGGCCACCGCCGCGGTGACCGACGTCTGGGGTCCCGGCTGGGCGCAGTCCGCGCTGGTCGTCGTCGCCTCGTCGCCCTCCGAGTTCGCGGCCCTGCTGCGCTCACCCGGTCTCCTGCCCGCCGAAGTCGCCGCCGCCTCCGTCGCCGATCCGTTCACGGCGGGCAGTCGGCCCACCGGCCAGCGCGTCGTCTTCGGCCCCGACACCGGACGCCGCCTCGATCCCGAGGGCATGGCCACCCTGCTGCGGCATGAACTCACCCACATCGCCGCTCGCGCCGACACCGTCGACGGCGCCCCGCTGTGGATGCTGGAGGGTTTCGCCGACTACACCGCGCACCACGGGGAGGACCAGCGGTTCTCCGACATCGCTCCCACGCTCACCGCGCATGCCCACGCGGGCCGGATCCCCGAGGATCTGCCGCCCGACACCGACTTCTCCGGCCCCGACGCCGCCTTCACATACGAAAAGGCCTGGTCGATCTGCGCCTTCGTCGCCGAGAAGTACGACCGAGCCCGCCTCGTCCAGCTCTACCACCGCATCGCGGCGGGCAAACAGGACCCCACCACCGAAGACGGCATCCTCCGCGAAGTTCTCGGCACCCCCCGCGCCGATTTCGTCGACGACTGGCGCGAGTGGCTCCGAACCCGATCCGCCTGACCCCTACCGACAGCCGCGAGCGCACCGGTGCGGCGTCCGTTACGTGGTGTCAGCGGACGTCGGCGCGGAATCGGAAGGCGTCGCGCGGCAACTGGTGTCGGCCTGCTCCCGCTGCTGCTCGGCCTACACGCCGGTGGGACATGTGGCGCGATCACGACAACGACGGCGACGATCCCGGCGGCCCGATCCACGGCAGCGCTCCACAAAGCCTGTCCGTCGCCGGCGGTGAGCGAGTCACCCTCGCCAGCGGCGGTGACCGTCCTCATCACCATCGAACTCACCATCCTCATCGAAGGCGGCACTTTCGCCCTATGACCCCCGACCCGGCGCCGCTCATCGTGTCGACCCCGCAACGCCCTCGACGATGAACGACCGACCTTCTCCGTCCTGCCACCCGCTTGCACCAGGCCCGGCGCTCACAGCCAGACGCGCCCAGCGCACCTCAACCGCGACTTTCGAGCGAAGCGAGACCGAGCCTGTTCCGTTCGCGGCCCGGCTCGCGTTTGCGCGGCCGCCGCACACCGAGCGCACCACGAGCACCGAATGGCATCTCCACACCGCACATCAAGCCCTCGAGTTCACAGGCCAAACGCGCCCAGCACACCTCAACCGCGACTTTCGAGCGAAGCGAGACCGAGCCTGTTCCGTTCGCGGCCCGGCTCGCGTTTGCGCGGCCGCCGCGTACGCGACGAAGGAGCAAGCGGCGGCCGCGCAAACGCGAGC
>NZ_JBIUCG010000032.1:75226-92047 GCF_044548645.1 Nocardia sp. NPDC051929
GCCGCCGGGGGGCGTGGGCGCGGCCCGCCGCCGCCCCCTGCCGCGCCGGCCGCGGCCCCCCCCCCCCCCCCCCCCACACCGGGCCCGCCAACACGCCGCGACGAAGTCGCGGCCAAACAAACACAGTATTTTGTTGCGCATGGCTCGAACTCTGCTGGTTACCAATGATTTCCCGCCGCGGCCGGGCGGTATCCAGTCGTATCTGCAGGCGTTGGCCGGTGAGCTGCCGCCGGACGACCTGGTGGTCTACGCTCCGCGCTGGCGTGGCGACAGCCATCTGAAGTTCGATGCCCGGCAGAAGTTCCAGGTCATTCGCCATCCCACCACGCTGATGCTGCCGACTCCGCTGGTGCTGCGCAGAGCCGCGCGCCTGTTGCGCAGCGAGCAGTGCGACACGGTGTGGTTCGGGGCCGCGGCGCCGCTGGCGCTGCTGTCGCCCGCTCTGCGTCGCGCGGGCGCCGAACGGATTCTGGCCAGTACCCACGGCCACGAGGTCGGCTGGTCGATGCTGCCGGGGGCCAGGCAGGCGCTGCGTGCCATCGGCGAGCACACCGATGTGGTCACCTATGTCAGCCGCTATACCCGCCGCCGGTTCGCGTCCGCGTTCGGCTCGAACGCGGCGCTCGAGTATCTGCCGCCCGGGGTGGACTCCGAGGTCTTCCGCCCGGATCCGGCCGCGCGGGCCGAGCTGCGCGAACGATACGGCCTCGGCGACCGGCCGACCATTCTGTGCCTGTCCCGGCTGGTGCCGCGCAAGGGGCAGGACGCGCTGATCCTGGCGATGCGCGATATCCGCGAGCGTTTGCCGGGCGCGGTCCTGGTGATCGCGGGCGGCGGCCCTTTCGAGGACAAGCTGCGCGCCCTGGCGGTCGCCGCGGGCGTCACCGAGGACGTGGTGTTCACCGGCCGCGTCCCGTCCGGTGAGTTGGCCGCGCATCACACGCTGGCGGACGTCTTCGCGATGCCGTGCCGGACCAGGGGCGCGGGGCTGGATGTGGAGGGGCTCGGCATCGTCTACCTGGAGGCGTCGGCGTCCGGTGTCCCGGTGGTGGCGGGTAACTCCGGCGGCGCGCCGGAGACGGTGATCGAGGGCAAGACCGGTCGCGTGGTGGACGGGCGTTCCGTGCAGCAGATCGCCGACGCCCTGGTGGACATTCTGTCCGACCGGGATGCCGCCGCGCGGATGGGCGCGGCTGGCCGCGCGTTCGTCGAGCAGCAGTGGCGCTGGGACAGCTTGGGCGCGCGCCTGCGACAGCTGCTGCGGTGATCCGCGTCGCATCTACTACGCTCAGCGGAGTGAGCAGTATCCAGGTCGCAGATCAGACCTTCGTCGCCGCACCGGGGGCCGCCGTGGCCGAGCTGCTGGCGGGACCGAACAATTGGCGCCGTTGGTGGCCCGACCTGGCCCTGGATGTCCGTGAGGATCGAGCCGAGAAGGGTATCCGCTGGTCGGTGTCCGGTGGCCTGACGGGGACCATGGAGGTATGGCTGGAGCCCGCGCTCGACGGGGTGATCCTGCACTACTTCCTGCACGCCGAGCCGGAGCCCGCGCTGCCCGCGGGCAAGCTCGCCGCCGCCAACCGGGCGCGCCGGGTCGCGGGCAAGAACATGTCGTTCGAGGTGAAGTCCCGCCTGGAGGCGGGCCGCCCCGCCGGTGTCAGTCCCGCGCCCCAGCCTTGATCTACCAGCACCGACGCTGAAAGGAACCGCTGTCCGCATGGCCGACCGGACCCAGAGATCGATCGTCATCGAGGCCCCGTCGCAGCAGGTGATGTCCGTCATCGCCGATCTGGAGTCCTATCCCGAGTGGGTATCCGCGGCGAAGTCGGTGGAGGTGCTGGAGGTGGGGCCGGACGGTCTGGCCAAGACCGCGCGGTTCGTGTTGGACGCCGGGGTGGTCAAGGACACCTACGTCCTGTCCTACGAGTGGCGCGCCGACCGTAAGGCGGTCAGCTGGCGGCTGCTCAGCGGCGAGTTGCAGAAGGCGCAGAACGGCACCTACGAGCTGATCGATCGGCCCGGCGGCACCGAGGTCGTCTACACGCTCACCGTCGACCTGAACATCCCGATGATCGGCATGTTCAAGCGCAAGGCCGAGAAAGTGATCACCGATACCGCGCTGAAGGAACTGAAGAAACGGGTCGAAGGCTGACCGCGCACAAGACCCGGGTCGAGCTGTTCATCGGCAAGGGTGGGGTGGGCAAGACCACGCTCGCGTGCGCCACCGCCATGGCCGAGGCCAGGTCGGGCCGTCGCGTGCTGATCGCCTCGCTGGATCAGGCGCATTCGCTCGGCGACGCGCTCGGCTTCCGTTTTCCGCACGATCCGGGCACCGTCACCGGCGTCGCCACCGTGCTGCCCGGACTGGACGTGATCGAGATCGATTCGCTCGCGCTGCTCGAGGACCGGTTCCGCGACGTGGTGCGGGTGATCTCGGCCGGCCGCGGGCACGAGCACGGTTTCGACCTCGCCGCGCTGGACCCGGCGGAACTGACCGGATTGCCCGGCGTGCAGGAACTACTGATGCTGGTGGAGATCGCCCAGTTCGCCGCCGAGGACGACTGGGATCTGATCGTCGTCGACTGCCCGCCCTCGGCGGACATGCTGCGCATCGTCACCGCGCCGGGCACGCTGCTGGGTTACGTGGAACGGATATGGCCGCCGCACGCACGGGCGATGAGCGCCGTCGGCACCGACCTGCGGCGCGCCGTGCTCGCGGCCACGGTCGAACGAATCGTACGGGCGGTCACTGAAGTTCGCGATCTGCTCGCCGACCACCGGCGCACGCGGGCGCGGCTGGTCACCCTCGCCGAGCGCGTCGCGGTGGCCGAGTCGCAGCGGGTGCGCTCCGCCGCGGCGCTGCTGGGCCTGCGGCTGAACGCCGTCGTGGTGAACAAGGTGCTGCCCGATCTCGCGCCGCCCGACGGAGCCGAACATCCGGCGGTGCAGTGGTATTCGAACCGGCGCGGCGAGCAATCCGATGTAATCGCCGAGTTGCGGAGCACGATGCCGGGTATACCGGTGGTGATCGCGCGGCACACCGGCCCGGAGCCGATCGGGCTGAACTCGCTGGCCGCGCTGTCGTACGCGATGGACTCGGCGGGCGACACCGGGGACGCTGCGCTTATGCTGAGCGACAATCAGACGGAGGTCGACGCGAGTTCCGGCGAACCGCTGGTTCTCCTGGAATCCGGCACCGGATTGCAGTCGGTGTACGCGCTGCGCATGCACCTGCCGGTGGTCGACGCCGCCACACTGCGCCTTGGCCGAGTGGAGGACGATTTGATCGTGGGAGCGGACGGTGTCCGGCGCCGGGTGCGCCTGGCGCCGGTATTGCGGCGGTGCACGGTCGACGGCGCCGAACTCGATGACGGATACCTGGTGGTCCGCTTCCGGCCCGATCCGCGGGTCTGGGCGCACGCGTCCGAAAGTCGCGACCATGACCGGTGATCCGCACTCGCCCAGGGGCGAGGAGGTCGGCGGCCACACCGCGCCGGACGGTGTAGCCGAATTCGCCGAGGAACTGAAGCTGCTGGCCGAGGCGGTGCTGGAACGGGTCGAGCCGGTGTTGCGGCGCGCGGCCGACGGACAGGTCGAGTGGTCCAGCTGCAGCTGGTGCCCGGTGTGCGCGGCCGCGGCGCTGGTGCGCGGGGAGCACCACGACGTGCTGGCCGCGGTCGCCGATCACGGCACCGCGATCGTCACCGTGCTGCGCGAGGCGCTGGCCGGAGTGCCGGTCGAACCCGTCATGCCCACCGAAGCCGACCCGGAGACCGGCGCGCCGCATCGCCATGACCGGCCCGGGGACGACGACGGTCCCCGTTACGTCGACATTCCCGTGACGATCAAGGTATGACGCACCAGATGGCCGGTACGCGACCGCTGACCGTCGGAATAGACGTCGGCGGCACCAACATTCGGGCGTCGGTGATCGATGACAGCGGCGAGGTGCTGGACACGGTCCAGGCGCCGACGCCGCATTCCGCGCGAGCGCTGGAGGACGCGCTGGACCGGGCCGTGCGCGACCTGTCCGGCAGACATCCCATCGGCGCGGTCGGCCTCGCGGTCGCCGGGTTCATCAACGGCGATCGCTCCACCGTCCGGTTCGCCCCGCATCTACCCTGGCAGGACGCCCCGGTCGCCCAGCGTCTCACCGAACGGCTGGAACTGCCGGTGATCCTGGAACACGACGCCAACGCGGCGATGTGGGCCGAGTATCGGTTCGGCGCCGCCGCGGGCGGGCACAACGTGGTGCTCATCGCGATCGGCACCGGCATCGGCGCCGCCCTGCTGATCGACGGCCAGCTGTATCGGGGCACGCACGGCGTCGCACCTGAACTGGGTCATCTGCAAGTCGTTCCGCAGGGGCGGCCCTGTCCGTGCGGCAAACGCGGGTGCTGGGAGCGCTACTGCAGCGGAACCGCTTTGGCGGAGACCGCGATCGAGATGCTGGCCAGCGATACCCTGCGCTCCGTGCTGGCCAGGGATGTGGCACGCGATCCCGGCTCGCTGACCGGACGGCGGGTCGCGGGCGCCGCGCAGGACGGCGACCCGCTCGCCGTGCGGGTGATGGCCGACTTCGCGCGCTGGCTCGGGCTCGGGCTGGCGTTCGTCAGCGACATCTTCGATCCGGACCTGGTGGTCATCGCGGGCGGCGTGAGCAGTTCGGCGCCGTTGTTCCTGGACGAGGCGCGCGAAGAGTACGCGCGCGCGATCACGGGCGCGGGACACCGGCCGCTGGCCCGCATACGAACCACCCAACTGGGTGAGGCCGCGGGCATGATCGGCGCGGCCGACCTCGCGAGGGCGGCACTGCCCTCGGGCGCGCGTAAGTCCGCGCGCGTCGCGCGGACCGGTCGTTGACCACGCCGCCACGACCCCTCGTGGCCTGCCGCGACACGCCGGTCGTCGTCATCGCTCGGCGTCGGGGCCGAAGTGTGGTGAGATTCGCCGCTGCGGTTGGATGTGATCTTGCACCGGCGGTAAAGTCGGCAATTGAAGCAGGTGCCCGCAACTATCCCGGTCCCGGGGGAAGGACGTCATGTTCTACTGGCTGCTGAAGTTCGTGCTGCTGGGACCGTTCATTCATCTCTACAACCGGCCTACGGTCGAAGGCGTAGAGAACATTCCGGCGGACGGGCCGGCCATCATGGCGGGTAACCATCTCTCCTTCGCCGACTGGCTGTTCGCTCCGTTGCTCAGCCCGCGGCGGATCAGCTACCTCGCCAAGGCCGAGTACTTCAACACCCCGGGCATCAAGGGCCGGCTCCAGAAGTTCTTCTTCAGCGCCTCGGGCCAGTACCCGATCGATCGCAGCGGCGCCGACGCCGCCGAGGACGCGCTCAACGCCGCCCGCAAGCTGCTCGACCAGGGCCGTCTGGTCGGCCTCTACCCCGAGGGCACCCGCTCCCCCGACGGCCGCCTGTACAAGGGCAAGACCGGCTTGGCCCGCCTGGCGCTGGAGACCGGCGTCCCCGTCATCCCGGTCGCCGTCATCGGCACCGACGAGGTGAGCCCGCCCGGACCGTTCCGCTGGCGCCGCAGGAAGGTGAAAGTCAAGTTCGGCGAGCCCATCGACTTCTCCCGCTACGACGGCATGGGCGGCAACCGCTTCGTCGAGCGCGCCGTCACCGACGAGGTCATGTACGAGCTCATGCAGCTCACCGGCCAGGAGTACGTCGACGTCTACGCCCACAGCCTGAAGAAGGGCGTCCCCAGCGGCAGCCACCCCGCCGCCGTCCCCGTCCGCATCCCGGACACCGCCGCAGGCTGATCACTCCATCTCAGGACGATCAGGGTCCCCTCGAGCCGGCTGACGTGCGCCCGTCGACCGTACGGACGAAGATCTGTGGCATCCGATCGGAGGCCGACCTGCGCGCCGCCGTCGCCGCGGGCGCCGACGCGGTCGGATTCATCTCGGGCGTAACGCATGTCAGTGAAGACGCGCTCGACCGGCGTCGCGCTGCCACGCTGGCGGCGGCCACCCCGCCGTTCGTCACCCGCGTGCTGGTCACACATCTGGAGGACCCGGCGGCGATCATCGCACTGGCCGACCGGGTGGGTGTGGACGCGATCCAGGTCCACGGGCTGGTCTCCGCCGATGTGGTCGCCCGGGTACACGAACGCGCGGCCGGGCGGCCGGTCCTCGCCGCCGTACACGTGACCGGTCCGGAAGCCGTCGGCGCCGCCCGCGCCGTGGCTCCGTATTGCGATGCGGTGCTGCTCGATTCGCGCACTCCCGACCGGCTGGGCGGCACCGGACGCGCACACGATTGGTCGATCAGCGCCACCATCGTCGGCACGATGGCCGAGTTCGACCGTCCCGTCGTGCTGGCAGGCGGCCTCACGCCCGCGACGGTCGCCGCGGCCGTCGGACAGGTCCACCCGTACGCCGTCGACGTCAACAGCGGCGTCGAATACCCCGGCGGCGACAAGGATCCCGCTGCTTGCGACGCCTTCGTCGCCGCCGCTCGATCGGCGCTGCCCTAGACTCGGCCGAGTCGTCCACAGCGACAAGGTAATGACAAGCCTTCGGTAAGACGGCGCGGCGAAAGTACGGGCATGTTCAAGAAGTTGTTGGCGGTGGCCGGGGTCGGTGGGGCCGAAGTGGAGACCGAGTTGTTCACGCCGGGTGTGCAGCCCGGGGGCACGGTGGAGGGCATGATCCGTTTGCGGGGCGGTGCGGTCGCGCAGGAGATCACCCAGGTGGCCGTCGAGTTCGTGACCAGGGCCGAGCAGGAGTACGAGGATCACGAGGGCGTGCGCGACGTCGCGTTCGGACGTACCGGAGTGCACGGACCGTTGCATCTGCCCGAGGGGGCGCCGCTGGAGTTCCGGTTCGCGGCCCGCGCGCCGATGGAAACACCGATCACGTTCTACAACGGACGACACCTGCCCGGCACGGTGGTCTCGCTGCGCACGATCGTGGAGATCCACGGCGCGGTGGACGCCGCCGACACCGACCCGATCGGCGTCGGCGCCCTGCCCGCTCAGCACGTGCTGCTGGAAGCGGTGGAGCGCTTGGGATTCCATTTGCGTAGCGCGGACGTGGAATCCGGCCGGGTGCACGACACGCCCCAGACGCTGCCGTTCTACCAGGAGATCGAGTTCGCGGGCTCACCGCACTACCCGGGCCTGAACCAGCTCGAGGTGACTTTCGTTCCGACCGAGACCGGCATGAGCGTGGTCCTGGAGGCGGACAAGCGCGGCGGTTGGCTCTCCGAGGGCCGCGACGTGTTCGACGCGCTGTGGGTGGACTACCAGCACCTGGGCGGCGTGGACTGGGCGGGCGAACTGCACCACCGTATAGCGCGCCTGGCGCACTGACTCTTGCTTGTTGTCCACACGGACCCGGCCCGTTCACGCGCCGTTGACGTAGTTGCGTCAGGGTTGCCTCATGACCGGCTCGGACTCGAGACCATCCCGGCGCACCGTATTGCGCGCCTCCGCGCTCGGACTGGTGGCGGCCCCTGCACTGGCGGCATGCTCGCCGGACAACGGCCCCGCGCTGGTCCGCGGGCGGCCGGTGCTCACACACGGTGTCGCGGTGGGTGATCCGCGCGCGGACGGCGCACTGATCTGGGCCCGCGCCGATCGCCCCGCCACCTTGCTGGTGGAAACCGCCGCCACGGAATCGTTCACCGATCCCAAGCGTTTCACCGGACCGCTGCTCACACCCGATTCCGGCGGCACCGGCCGGGTGCGGGTCAACGGCCTGCCCGCCGGAACGCAGGTGCACTACCGGGTGACGCTGCGCGGCGAGGACGGCGCCACCTCCGAACCGGTCACCGGCGTCTTCCGCACCGCGCCCACCGCCGCGTCGGACATCCGGCTCCAGTGGTCCGGCGACGTCGCGGGCCAGGGCTACGGCATCAACCCGGAGCTGGGCGGCATGAGGATCTTCGCCGTCATGGCCGCCCGCGACCCGCATCTGTTCCTGCACTCCGGCGACTCGATCTACGCCGACGGACCGCTGCGGGAATCGGTCGCCCTGCCCGACGGGCGGATCTGGCGCAATGTGGTGAGCGAGGCGAAAAGCGCTGTCGCGCAGACTCTCGACCAGTTCCGCGGCAACTACGCCTACAACCTGACCGACGAGAATTACCGCCGCTTCAACAGTTCGGTCGCCCAAGTGGTCCAGTGGGACGACCACGAGACGGTGAACAACTGGTACCCGGGCGGACTGGTCGGCGAGTCCAAGGGCTACACCGAACGGGCCATGGACACCCTGGCCACCCGTTCCTGGCAGGCCTTCCACGAGTGGATGCCGCTGGAGCCGAGGGAAGCGGTGGACGGCCGCCTGTATCGCAAGATCTCCTACGGTCCGCTGCTCGACGTCTTCGTGCTGGACATGCGCGCGAACAAGGACGCCAACAACGCGAACAACGGCCCCGACGGCCGCATCTTCGGTCCGGCGCAGACGAAGTGGCTCGTCGACAGCCTACGCGAGTCCACCGCCACCTGGAAGATCATCGCCAACGACCTGCCGCTCGGCTTGGTCGTCCCGGACGGCGAACAGAAGAACACCACCGCCTTCGAGGGACCCGCCAACGGCGATCCCGGCGCGCCGTCGGGCCGGGAACGCGAGATCGCCCAGGTGCTGTCGTCGATCAAGGCGAACAAGGTGGCCAACGTCGTCTGGCTCACCGCCGACGTGCACTACACGGCGGCGCACCGTTATTCGCCCGAGCGGGCGGCCTTCACCGACTTCGACGAGTTCTGGGAGTTCGTCTCCGGTCCGCTCAACGCGGGCGCGTTCGGCCCGAACCAGCTCGACGGCACGTTCGGTCCGGAGGCGATCTACGTGCACGCTCCGCCGGTGCAGAACAGCTCGCCACTGGACGCCTTCCAGCATTTCGGCGAGGTGCGCATCGACGGAAGGTCAAGGGAACTGACCGTAGATCTGTGCGACGCCGCCGGATCCGTCCTGTTCAGCAAGAGCCTTGCGCCGGCGTCGCGGTGACACCCCGCTTCGGGGGAGCGGCGCGGGCCGCGCTGTGGTTAGCTCTTCTGCCATGAGCACGCCGCACATTGTCTCCAACGCCGAGGAATACCTCCCCCGCGATACCGCCGATGTCGTTCGCACGGTGCGGGATTCACGTGGGCGATCGGAACGGCTGATGGTGCGCGGCGGCGAGCTGCTCGACGAGGGCCTCGCGCTGCCCGCTCAGCCGACCGTGGTGTCGCTGCGCCGGATGAATCAGGTGCTGGACATCAACCTGGGCCGGCGCACCGTCCGGGTGCAGGCGGGCGCCAAACTCTCCGATATCGACCGCAGGCTCGGCGCGCACGGCCTCGGCCTGCCCGTCGTCGGCGATCACCGCGACATCACCGCGGGCGGCTTCGCCTCGGTCGGCGGCGTCAGCGCGGCCTCGCACAAACACGGCCTGTTCATCGACCAGATCGTCGATCTGGAGTACGTGGACACCGACGGGCGCATCGGCACCTGCGGGCGCACCCACCACACCGAGCGGTTCCACCGCATCCTGGGCGCGGGCGGCCGGGCTGGCATCATCACCGCGCTCACCCTGGACGCGATCGAGATCGACAAGGAACGCACCTGGCTGACCACCGACGCCGACCGGTTCCTGGACTTCGACTCCTTCGTCGAGCACGCCTATGCGGAGATCTTGCGGCCCGGCAACGCCGAACTGCAGGTCGGCCGCTGGGTCGATACCGCGCCGCTGAAGGTGGCGCGCCCGGTCGGCACCGGTCACGTACAGCTGGGCACCGTGCGCTTCGGGCAGTGGTCGAGCCTGTACCCCACCGCGCCCACCAGGGGACTGCGCGCCCGGCGCGAGGTCGGGTCGCGCGCGCGGAAATCGCTGGGCGCCATCGCCTCCGCCGCGCCCGGCAAGGCGGGCATGCCTGTGCGCAACGCGGCCGCGGGCGCGGTGCTGTTCGCGCCGAAGGTGCAAACCCTCCGCGATGCGGAGTATCTGGCCGATACGGCGCTCAGCTCGTCCGAGCGTGGTCCCGCCTACCGGGTGGGCATTTTCGCGCCCCTGTCGAGCTATACGTCGGTGTTCTACCGCCTCCACGATCTGTTCTCGGGACACCGGGAACGCACCGGCTGCTTCACGGTCATCTCCGCGATGACCTACGGCGTCCGCTCGCGCTACCTGCGCGCCGAATCCGCCGCCCGCGGCCTGCCCGCCGAAGACCACGGCCTGATCACCTTCACCTGCCGCCTGCGCCCTGCCGCGCTCCCGTCGGAACAGTTGCGCGACATCGTCTCCGGCATCGAGGAGATCTGCCGTTCGGAGAACTCGCTGCGGTACGAAGCCGAGTAGCGGTTCGGCCCGCACCGTCCCTCGGTCGAGGGCCGCTGGTGCGCGTGCCGCCGGAAATCGCCGTGACCACCGATCAGGGCCAGCGCTAGCGTTGCGTTCATGTTCGTCGTGACCGTCACCTACACCGTTCCGCTCGCCGAAGTGGACCCCCTGCGCCCCGCTCACGGTCGCTGGCTGGAGCAGCTCATCACCGACCGGCGCCTCGTGCTGGCGGGACGCCGCGTTCCACTGGTGGGCGGCGTCTACCTGACCACCGATATGCCGCGCGATCGGCTCGACTCGATCCTCGCCACCGATCCGTACCTGCTCCACGGCGTCGCGACGCACGAGGTCGTGGAGTTCACGCCACTACTCGGCGCGCCCGAGGTGATCGCGGCCTCCGACCGCAACGGAGCCTGAGGTGAGCCGGACACAGCGGGTCTGATTCGCGAGCACGCATCGCCGAATTCGCCACTCACACTCGGTGAAACTCCGACTGAGCGCTTCTCGGGCCCGAGGTAGTTCTCGAACACCATCCTGCCGCGGCTGTCAGGATGCGGACGACGATGCCGATCAGCGACCGCGGACCGAATTCCGGAAAACGCCACCGGTAGCGGGTTCTGATGCGACATAGTGGTAAACGCTCACGTTCCCTACTTATACGCGAGCGTACCTTACTCCATGTTCGTGATCGGATCAGAGACCTCATGAGGACGAGCACATCTGCCGCGGCGATCAGCGCATTCGCCATCTCAGCCCTGGTCGCGGGAACCGTGGCTGGTTTTCCCGCAGCGGCCGACGCCGACGCATCACCCACCGCGGGTGCGCCGGGTGTGATAACGGTGGACTCCACGACGGACGACGTAGCGGCCGACCCAGGCAGCGGGCAATGCCGCACGATCTCCGGCGCCTGCACGCTGCGCGCCGCGGTGCAGACGGCCAATGCCCGTCCAGGCAGCACAATCGTGGTTCCCGCCGGTCGATACGTGTTGACGATCGCCCCCGATCAGCGGAAAGTACAGGGTCGCAACCCTGATCCGACCACGGGCGACCTGAACCTGACCGCCCCCACGACGCTGCGCGGCGCCGGTCGCGATCGAACAGTGCTGGACGCCGACGGGATCGACCGGGTGCTCAGTGTCGCCGCGCCGGTGACGTTGGCGGGATTGACGGTGACCGGCGGAGTCGCCGCCCAGCACGAGATCCCGTTCTACGACACCGGCGGGGGCGGCATCGCGAATTCGTCGGATCTCGTTCTCGACGACGTCGTGGTCCAGGGCAACAGCGCCGGATACGGCGGCGGCATCTTCAACGTGCCCGGCTCGGACTTGAAGACGAGGAATACGGTCATCTCCGGCAATTCCGCGGGCGAGGCGGGCGGTGTGCGGTGCGACAACACCTGCACCTTCACCGATACCACGATCGCGGACAACCACGTGGTCGACCCCGGAGTCTGGTACCGCCCTGGCGGATTCGCCGGACGCGGCGGCGGCGTCGACGTTCGGGGAAGGGGCGTGGTGACCTTCGATCGCGCGACGATCACCGGGAACACCGCATCCGACGGCGGCAGTGGCATCAACGTCGCGCCGGCCTACCTCGACACCCTTCCACGCCGGTTGACCGACCTAGTGGACGTCCCTCTCGGCACCGTCCTCCTGCGGGACTCCACGATTCTCGGCAACAGGTCCGGGACAGCTGTGGTCAACTGCGCCGAGGTGTTCGCGAGAATTGCCTCGGAAGGTGGCAACACCAGCGACGACGCATCCTGCAACCTCACCGGGGCCGGCGACAGAGTTCTGTCCTAGTCGGCGGGCGTCGGCGGCCCGAGCAAGGCGCGGTGGATGTACACGACGGCTTCCTCGAGCTCGAGCAAGTCTCCTCCGGCACGGAGGGTTCGGCGGATGGCCTCGTTGGTCGCGTCGGTGACCGCCAGGTACGCGCAATCGGGAACGGTGGAGTCGACGGGGCCCGCTGCCGCACGCCACGATCGGATGAATCCCGCGAACCACTGCTGGCATCGTTCGAACGACTCGATCGCGCGCGACCCGGCCACAGCGGTTTCCAGGTAGAAGGCGCGGGCGAACGAAGGCTCGTCGCGCAGCAGCGTGAGGTACTCACGGATGCCGCGGCGGAGCGCTTCGAGTGGCGTCACCGGCTCGGACGAGATCTGCCTCATCACCTGCCGGAGATGATCGATCATCAGATCGCGGCCGGTCTCGGCCGCCGCGAGGAAGCAGGCTTCCTTGTCCGGAAAGTGCTGATAGAACGTCCGACGCGAAACCTTCGCGGCAGCGGCGATATCCGCGATCGTCGCATCGAGGTAGCCCCGGTCGGCGACGACGACCGTGACCCCGTACAGCAGGCGCTGCCGTTGCGAGCCCGTCACCAGGTCGCGAGCGAGGCCGTGCGGTCCGTGTGGTAACGCCTTCAAGGTCGGTTCCAGCAACTTCTCTCCCACCCGCACCTTCATAGCAGGTGCGGGCCCGGAGCTACCCGGACTCCGCCGCTTCGGCAGCTCGTCGCACACGCGAAACGGCCCCACCGGAATTTTTCCGGTGGGGCCGTTTCGGCAGATCTTCGGCTCAGTGCTTCTCGGGACCGAGGTAGTACTCGAACACCAGCCCGGCGGCGGCGGTCAGGACGCACACGACGCCGATGCCGATCAGCCAGAACTGGAAGAACGCCAGGCCGAGCGCGGTCACCGAACCGGCGGCGGCCAGCGTGATCGGCCAGAAGCTGCCGGGCGAGAAGAAGCCCAGGTCGCCCGCACCGTCGACGATCTCGGCGTCCTCGTAGTCCTCCGGGCGCAGGTCGAGACGACGGGCGACGAACCGGAAGTAGGTCCCGATGATCAGCGACAGACCCGCGGTCAACACCATGGCCGTGGTGCCCGCCCACTCGACACCCGTACGCGACTGACCGGTGAAGAAGCCGTAGACGCCCGCGATGATGATGAAGAACACCGTGAGCAGTTCGAAAATCCGCGCTTCGATCTTCATGTCAGATCAATCCTCACTTGCTCTCGGCCGAGGCCGCGCTCTTGGTGTCGCGCCTGGTGTTGAACGGCGCGGTGGACGTGGCGACCGGAGACTCCCCGATGGACGCGAGCGCCTCGGCGTTGGTCTTGCCCGCCTGGCGCGCGTCCAGGTACTTGGTGAACTTCTCCGGCGTGACCGCGCGGACCTCGAAGTTCATCATCGAGTGGAAGGTGCCGCACATCTCGGCGCAGCGGCCGACGAACGCGCCTTCCTTCTCGATCTTGGAGATCTGGAAGACGTTGTCGGAGTGGTTTTCCTTCGGGTTGGGCATCACGTCGCGCTTGAACAGGAACTCCGGCACCCAGAAGGCGTGGATCACGTCGGCGGCGGCGAGCTGGAACTCGATGACCTTGCCGGTCGGCAGCACCAGGACCGGGATCTCGTTGCTCGAGCCGATCGTCTCGACCTTGTCGTAGTGCAGGTAGGAGAGGATGTCGTTCTCCGGCTTGCCGTGTACCGGGCCCGGCTGCGGGTGACCGTCCTTGGTCCGTTCCTTGTACCCCTCGAGCTGCTCCTGGTTCAGCGCCTCACGCGCGGTGTCGATGCCGTCGAACCGGTAGCCGTCCTTGAAGTCGACGTTGCGGTAGCCGAACTTCCAGTTCCACTGGAAGGCGGTCACGTCGACGGTGACGTCGGGGTTGTCCACCTTCTCGTGCACGTAGTTCTGCACGACCACGGTGAAGTAGAACAGCACGGCGATGATGACGAACGGAATCGCCGTGTAGGTCAGCTCCAGCGGCACGTTGTAGCCGGTCTGGCGCGGGAACTCCGGAGAGTCGGCCTTCTTGCGGTGGAACGCGATGGTCCAGAAGGTCAGACCCCAGACCAGCACGCCCATCGCCAGCGCGGCGATGACCGACCAGGTCCACAACTCCCGCATCCGGGTGGCCTGCGGCGTGATGCCGGACGGCCAGCCGAACCGCAGCCAAACAGTGTCGATCGAGCAGCCCGAGACGAGCAGCGCGGTGATCCCCAAGGACACCGCCAGCCCGGCCCGCCGAAGGATACGGCCCTGCCGACCCCGGGCGGGTCGTGCCCCGATCTCTTCGCTCGCCTTGTGCGCCACGCTCACGCCTTCCTGGTCGCCACACATTCCGACAGTGCATCGTCCGGGCTGCGATGGGCCCCGACGATACGTCCTAAGCTCGTATCAGGGCACTCCCCGGGCCGGCGCATTCGCGCGCGGGTCGCCTGAGAGAGACCTGAGTACTACGCAGCGTAGACCAAACGCACCCCCCCTTTGTCGTCGGGTCGGCTTCGACACCTCACCGGGCCCGCCGGGATCATCGTCACCAGCGATTCCGCCCTGACGTGACGCGCGCGACGCGCGGACGCCCTAGGTGCGGCATACTCGGACACTAGATTTCGTCCCCTTGCGCCCCATCCGGTGCGCGCGTATCCCGACTGTGAGAAATGAGGTTGCCGACGCCGTGTGTGGACTGCTCGGATTCCTGGCATCTGACGAGGCGGCACCTGGCACGGTGGAGCAGGTCTACGAGGCCTTGCACTGCGTGCGCCACCGCGGCCCGGACGAGCGCGGCACCTGGCACGACGACCATGTGATCTTCGGCTTCAACCGCCTGTCGATCATCGACATCGAGCACTCGCACCAGCCGCTGCGCTGGGGCCCGCCCGAGCGGCCCGACCGCTACGCGCTCACCTTCAACGGCGAGATCTACAACTATCTCGAGCTGCGCGCGGAACTCGCCGAGGCGCACGCCGCCGAGTTCCCGGACGGCAAGATCTTCCAGACCGAGGGCGACAGCGAGGCCATCGTCGCGGCGTTCCACTACTGGGGTCCGGAGGCGGTGCGGCGGCTGCGCGGCATGTTCGCCTTCGCGATCTGGGACACCGAGACCAACGAGCTGTTCCTGGCCCGCGACCCGTTCGGCATCAAACCGCTGTTCCTGGCCACCGGGCCGGGCGGAACCGCGTTCGGCAGTGAGAAGAAGAGCCTGCTCGAACTGCTGCCCGTGCTGCGGCTGAGCGACGAGCTGGACCCGCGCGCGCTGGAGCACTACACGGTGCTGCAGTACGTGCCCGAGCCGGAGACGCTGCACAAGGACGTCCGCAGGCTGGAATCGGGCAGCTACGCCACCGTGCGGCCCGGCGCGGCGCCGGTCGTCACCCGGTACTTCACCCCGAAGTTCCCGGTGCGCCCGTTCACCCCCGGCTCGGCGGCGTCCCGCTACCGGGAGATCGCCGCTGCGCTCGAGGACTCCGTCGCCAAGCACATGCGCGCCGACGTGACGGTCGGCTCGTTCCTGTCCGGCGGCATCGACTCCACCGCGGTCGCGGCGCTGGCCATGCGGCACAACCCGAAGCTGATCACGTTCACCACCGGGTTCGAGCGCGAGGGCTACTCGGAGGTGGACGTGGCCGCCGAGAGCGCCGAAGCGATCGGCGCGCGGCACGTGGTGAAGGTGGTCTCCCCCGCCGAGTTCGCCGCGGCGATCCCGGAGATCGTCTGGTACCTCGACGACCCGGTGGCCGACCCGGCGCTGGTCCCGCTGTACTTCGTCGCCAAGGAGGCCCGCAAGCACGTCAAGGTGGTGCTCTCGGGTGAGGGCGCCGACGAGCTGTTCGGCGGGTACACCATCTACCGCGAGCCGCTGTCGTTGAAGCCGTTCGAGAAGCTGCCCCGCGGCCTGCGCAGGCTGGCGGGCAAGCTGTCGGACCGGATTCCGGACGGCACGAGGGGCAAGAGCCTGTTGCACCGCGGCTCGCTCACGCTGGAGGAGCGCTACTACGGCAACGCGCGCAGCTTCAGCGACGCCCAGCTGCGCGCCGTGCTGCGCGAGTTCCGGCCGGAATGGACCCACCAGGACGTCACCGCGCCGCTCTACGCGCAGTCGCGCGGCTGGGATCCGGTGGCCCGGATGCAGCACCTGGACCTGTTCACCTGGTTGCGCGGCGACATCCTGGTCAAGGCCGACAAGATGACCATGGCCAACTCGCTGGAACTGCGCGTGCCGTTCCTGGACTCCGAGGTGTTGAAGGCGGCCGAGGGATTGCCGTTCGACCAGAAGATCACCAAGGAGACCACGAAGTACGCGCTGCGTCAGGCGCTGGAGGGCATCGTGCCGCCGCACGTGCTGCACCGCGCCAAACTCGGCTTCCCGGTCCCGCTGCGGCACTGGCTGCGCGGCACGGAACTCTACGACTGGGCGCAGCAGCAGATCGCGGAGTCGCAGACCGAGCACCTGCTGAACAAGGCCGCGATCAGCGAGATGCTGGTCGCGCACCGGGCCGGGACCGCCGATCACAGCCGCAGGCTGTGGACACTGCTGGTGTTCATGGTGTGGCACGGCATCTTCGTCGAGGACCGGATCAAGCCGGAGATCCAGGAGCCGGTCTACCCGGTCTCGCTCTGACCCCGAAACGCGGGAAAGGCGGGGCCCCCCCCCGGGGGGGGGGGGCGGGGGCCCCCCCCCCCCCCCCCCGGGGGGGTTGGGCCCCGCGGGGCGGGGGCGGCGGCGGGGGGGGGGGGGGCGGGGCGGGCCACCCGGTTG
>NZ_JBIUCG010000033.1:0-90232 GCF_044548645.1 Nocardia sp. NPDC051929
CCCCTCGACCACATCCCCCTCACCCCCACCGGAAAACTCGACCGCACCGCACTACCCACACCACCACCCACCGACCACAAACCCTACCGACCACCCCAAACACCCCTCGAACACACCATCACCCAAGCATTCACCGACATACTCCACACCAACACCATCGGACTCGACGACTCCTTCTTCACCCTCGGCGGCGACAGCATCATGTCGATCCAGTTGGTCAATCGAGCCAGGGCGGCGGGCGTGGTGTTCACCCCGCGCGACGTGTTCGACCGCAAGACGGTCGCCGGGCTGGCCGAGGTCGCCGTCCGCGGCGGCACCGCGGCGACCGCGCTTCCGGCCGAACTGCCCGGCGGAGGCGTGGGGCCGGTGCCGGTCACGCCGATCGTCCGGTGGCTGCTCGAGCGGGCCGGGTCTGGGTTCGGCCGCTTCTCGCAGGCGGTGTTGCTCGGACTGCCGCCGGGGATCGACCGGCAGCAGCTGGTGGGCACGGTGCAGGCGGTACTCGATCGGCACGACATGCTGCGCGCGCGGCTGCGCCCGACCGACGACGGAAGTTGGGCGTGGGAAGCCTTGCCCGCCGGGGCGATTCGAGCCGAGGACGTCATCCGCCGGGTGGCGATGCCGGAAGCCCCGGGAAGCGCCGAGTTCCGTGCTTCTGTGGCGGCGGAGTTGGACGCCGCCGCGGACCGGCTCGATCCGGGCGCCGGGATCGTGCTGCAGGTGGTCTGGTTCGACCCGGTAGCCACGACGGAGCCGGGCCGGGCGCTGGTGGTGGCGCACCATACGGCCGTCGACGGAGTGTCCTGGCGGGTGCTGGTGCCGGATCTCGCGATCGCGTGGGCGCGGATCGAGTCCGGCGAACCACCTGAGCTGGCCCCGGTCGGGACGTCCATGCGCAGGTGGGCCCACGGGCTGGTCGAATCGGCCGGAAGCGCCGAGCGGCGCGCCGAATTCGGATTCTGGAAAGCGATGGCCGCCGGAGACGATCCGGTGATCGGATCCCGCTCCCTCGACCCCGCGATCGACGTCGCCGCCACTGCCCGCACGGTCGAGATCGATGTTCCCCCCGAAGTGACCGAGGCGTTGTTGACCACCGTGCCCGCGGCATTCCACGGCGAGGTGAGCGACGGGCTGCTGGCCGCGCTGGCGGTAGCGGTGACGAAGTGGCGGCGCGAGCGCGACACGGTAGCGTCCGGCGATCTCGCGGACGTCGTGATCGGTTTGGAAGGGCACGGCCGCGAGGAGCACGCGGTCCCCGGCTCGGATCTGGCCCGGACGGTCGGCTGGTTCACCACGACTTTCCCGATGCGCCTCGACCTGTCCGGCATCGATGTCGACGACGCGGCCGCGGGTGGGCCCGCGCTGGGGGCAGCGGTCAAGTCGGTGAAGGAACAGCTGCGCAAGGTCCCTGACCACGGGATCGGCTACGGCTTGCTGCGGTATCTCAACACCGATACCGGACCGGAACTCGCGAGCATGCCGACACCGCAGATCGCGTTCAACTACCTCGGCCGCGTCGCCACGAAGGTGCCCGGAGCAGCACCGTCTGCCGGATGGCTACCGGTGGACGACGGCGGGGACCTCTCGGGCGCCGAGTTCACCGGTGCGCTCGACCCGGATCTGCCGATGTCGGCGGTGCTCGACATCAACGCCCTCGTGCTGGACGACGGCGATCGGCGGCGGCTGCGGGCGAGGTGGTCGTATCCGGCCGGGGTGCTCACCGCCGACCAGGTGCACGAGGTGGCGGAGTCGTGGCGCCGGGTACTGATCGCGTTGGCGGCAGACAGCCACCGCGCGGGGACCGGCGGACGGACGCCATCCGATCTGGACCTCGTCGATCTCACCCAGTCCGACATCGAACGGCTCGAGACCGCATATCCGGCGCTGAGCGATGTGTGGCCGTTGACTCCGTTGCAGGAGGGCTTGCTGTTCCATGCGCTGCTCGCCGAGGAGTCGGTGGACGCCTATGTGGTCCAGCTGGTCCTCGAACTGGGTGGACGAGTCGATGCGCAGCGGCTGCGCCGAGCCGGGCAGGCGCTGCTGAACCGGCATGCGAATCTACGCGCGGCGTTCGTCACCGACACCGGGCCGGTGCAGGTGGTCGACGAAGACGTCGAGGCGCCATGGACGGAGCTGGACCTGTCCGGGCTGGACGACGGGGAACGGGATCGAGAGTGGACTCGGCTGATGGCCGAGGACCGCGCGACCCGGTTCGACCCGTCGCGCGCCCCACTGCTGCGCTGGATGCTGGTCACCACCGGGCCGGAACGCTTCCGGCTGGTGCTGACCAACCATCACCTGCTGCTGGACGGCTGGTCGATGCCGCTGCTCCTGAAGGAGTTGCTGGTGCTCTACGCCACCGACGGCGACGACACGATGCTCCCTCGTGTCCGGCCCTATCGGGACTTCTTGGCGTGGCTGGTGCGGCAGGACCCGACCGCTTCGCTCGACGCCTGGGCCCGTGCGTTCGACGGCGCCGACGAGCCGACCCTGATGGCTCCGCCCGACCCCCGCCGCCGCTACACCGAATCACGAGACGTCCTCGGCGAATTGACCGAGGAACAGACCGCTGACTTGACGAACCTGGCGCGGGCACGCGGAATCACCCTCAACACCGTGGTCCAGACGGCCTGGGCGATCGTCTTGGGCGCCTCGACATCCCGGACGGATGTCACCTTCGGCACCACTGTCTCCGGACGTCCTCCGCAACTCACGGACGTCGAATCGATGATCGGGCTGTTCGTCAACACGCTGCCGGTGCGTGTCCGGCTCGCCCCCACCGAAAGTTTGGGGCAGCTACTCGACCGGGTCCAGGCCGAACAAGCCGCGCTGCTCGATCACCACTACGTGGGCCTGACCGACATCGAACGAGTGGCTGGGCCGGGAGCGATGTTCGACACGATGACGGTGTTCGAGTCCTATCCGGTCGATCGTAGCGGGCTCACCGCCGACACCGACATCGCGGGCATGCGGCTGCTCGATGTGAGCGGCGCCGACGCGGCGCACTACCCGATCGGCCTTGTCGCCCAGGTCGACACGCGATTGCGTCTCGACATCAAGTACCTGCCCGATCTCTTCGACCACGACATGATGGACGCGACGCTGCGTCGGGTCCTGCGCGTGCTGGGGGCGATCGCCACCGACCCGGATCTACCACTGTCCCGGCTGGATCTGCTGTCCCCCGCGGAATACCGCGAGTTGGCGCCGGTGTCGGGTCGTCCAGCGGTGCCGGCGCAGGTCTTGCCGGATCTGCTGGCCGCGGCGGTGGCGAACGATCCGGGTGCGGTCGCGGCGGTGTGCGGCGACCGCCGGTGGACCTACGGTGAACTGGATGCGGAGTCGAATCGGCTGGCCCGCATGCTGATCGGGCTGGGAGCGGGGCCGGAGACCAGCGTCGCGGTCGGATTGCCGCGGTCGGTCGAGTCGGTGCTGGCGGTCTGGGCCGTGGCGAAGTCCGGGGCGGCGTTCGTGCCGATGGACCCCGAGTATCCGGCCGGCCGCATCGCGTACATGCTCACCGATTCGGGTGCGGCGGCGGGGATCACGCTGTCTCGGTGGCGGAATCGTTTCCCCGGATCGGTGCGATGGCTGGTGCTCGACGAACCGGCGGTCGAAGCGCGGCTGGCGGGATTGCCGGCAGCGCTGGTGAGTGACCAGGAGCGAACCCGGCCGGTGCGGGCCGACCACGCGGCGTACGTGATCTACACGTCCGGGTCGACGGGAGAGCCCAAAGGGGTGGTGGTGTCGCACAAGGGGTTGGCGAATCTGGTGGACGATCAACGTACGCGGTTGGGTGTCGGGCCGGGCACGCGGGTGCTGCATGCCGCGTCTCCGAGTTTCGACGCGGCGGTGCTCGAATACCTCTGGGCGTTCGCGACGGGCGGGCAACTGGTGATCGCGCCGCCGACTGTGTACGGCGGGGACGAGCTGGCGCGAATCCTGACGCGGGAGCGGGTTTCGCACGCGGCGCTGACGCCGACGGCCTTGGCGACGGTCGATCCGGCCGGGCTCGGAGGCCTCGGGACGGTCGTGATCGGCGGCGAGGAGCCCCCACCGGAGTTGGTGTCGCGGTGGGCGCCGGGCCGCAGATTGTTCAACACCTACGGTCCTGCCGAGGCCACGATCCAGACCGACGCCGGGCGCCCGCTGGTAGCGGGTGAGGCCGTGACGACCGGCAGCCCGATTCGCGGGGTGCAGGAGATCGTGCTCGACACCTGGTTGCGGCCGGTACCGGTCGGAGTCGTCGGCGAGTTGTATCTGGCGGGTCCCGCTTTGGCGCGCGGCTATCGCAACCGGATGGGCACGACTGCGTCTCGGTTCGTCGCCAACCCGTTCGCGGAGCCGGGGCAGCGCATGTACCGGACCGGAGACCTGGTGCGGTGGCTGCGGTCGCCGACCGGGCATCTGACGCTGGACTACCTGGGCCGGACGGATTTTCAGGTGAAGATCCGTGGTTTCCGCATCGAGCTGGGCGAGGTCGAATCGGCGCTGCTGGCGTACGCGGGTGTCGCGCACGCGGTGGCGGCCGTGCGCCGAGGCGCGGTCACCGGCGACCGGTTGATCGGGTACGTGGTTCCCGAATCCGGGGTCGAGCTCGACACGGCCGCGGTTCGCGAGTTCGCCGCGGAGCGGTTGGCCTCGCATATGGTGCCCGCGACCGTCGTGGTGATCGACGCGCTACCGATGACGGCCAACGGCAAGCTGGACCGCACCGCTCTGCCCGAGCCCGACTTCACCCTTCGTGCCGGATCCCGGCCACCGGCCACCGAGCTCGAGACGACGCTGGCCGGACTGTTCGCGGAGGTACTCGGACTCGACGAGGTCGGGGCGGACGATTCGTTCTTCGCCATGGGCGGCGACAGCATCATGGCGATTCAGCTGGTCGCGCGCGCCAAGGCGGCGGATCTGCTGTTCTCAGCGCGCGACGTGTTCGAGCACCGAACGGTCGCCGAGCTGGCCCGGGTCGCCGTGCGCGACAGCACCGAGGCCACCGCCCTGCCCGCCGAACTGCCCGGCGGAGGCGTGGGACAGATACCGCTGACGCCGATCATGTGCTGGATGTTCGAACGCGGTGGCTTCGACCGTTTCAGCCAGTGGGCGATGCTCACGCTGCCCGCCGGTATCGACAGCGCCGGAATCGGCGCCACCGTCCAAGCGGTGCTCGAACACCACGACATGCTGCGAGCCCGGCTACGCCCGGACCCCGCGCACGCGTCCGGCTGGGCGCTGCACGTATCGCCGACCGCCGCACCCGCCGCGGGGCTGATCCGGCGCGTGCCGGTAACCGCGGCGCCGGACAGCAGCGACTTCGCCGCGATCGCCGACGCCGAGGCGAACGCCGCGGCCGAGCGCCTCGACCCCGCGGCAGGAGTCGTGCTGCAACTGGTCTGGTTCGAGTGGGCGCGCGGGCCGGGACGGCTGCTGATCGTCGCGCATCACCTGGTCGTCGACGGCGTTTCGTGGCGCATCCTGGTTCCCGACCTCGCGATCGCGTGGGCACAGATCAGCGCGGGGCAACCACCGCGGCTCGCGCCGGTCGGCACCTCGATGCGACGCTGGGCGCATGCCATGAACACCGCCGCCGTGCGCCGGGACGAACTCGAGTGGTGGCGCACCACGCTCGACGCCGCGGACCCGCCGATCGGCGCACGCCCCATCGACCCAGCGGTGGACGTGCAGGCCACCGTCGCGACCGTCGAGGTGAAGCTGCCCATCGCGGTGACCCGCGCGGTGCTCACCACGCTGCCGGAGGCCTTCCACGGCAACGTGGACGACGCGCTGATCGCGGGGCTCGCTCTGGCGCTGACCCGGTGGCGGCGCGATCACGGCGACACCGTGCCGGAAACGCTGCTCACCCTCGAAAGCCACGGCCGCCACGACGCGGTGCTCCCGCACGCCGACCTCTCGCGCACCATCGGATGGTTCACCACCACCTATCCGGTGCGACTCGACTTGTCCGGCATCGACATAGACGACGCGTTCGCCGCCGGACCCGCCGCCGGGGCTGTCGTCAAATCGGTCAAGGAACGTTTGCGGCAGGTCCCCGATCACGGGATCGGCTACGGACTGCTGCGATACCTCGACGCCGATACCGCCCGCATCCTGCGTGCGCTGCCCGCACCGCAGGTGAGCTTCAACTATATGGGCAGGTACGACACCATTCCCGCAGCGTTGCGCGAGGCAGGGTGGATGCCCGCCGGAGGCGGCGGCGTTCAGAACCCCGACGCGGCCGCCGCATCCGTGCTGGGAGTCAACGCGGTCGTCACCGACACCCCGGAAGGGCCGGCTCTCACCGCCGCCTGGGACTATCCGACCGGTCTGTTGACCTCCGACGAGGTCACCGGCCTCGCGGAACTGTGGCGCGACGCGGTGACCGCGCTGGCCGACTATGCGTCCCGGCCCGGCGCCGGCGGGTTCACCCCCTCCGACCTCGACCTCCTCGAGCTGAGCCAGGACACGATCGACCGGCTGGAGCGCCTGCACCCGGCCCTGGACGACATCTGGCCGCTCACGCCGCTGCAGACCGGGTTGCTGTTCCACGCTCAGCTCGCGGACGGCGCCCTCGACGCCTATATCGTGCAACTCTGCATGGAACTCGGCGGGCACGTCGACGCCGAGCGGCTGCGCCGCGCCGCGCAGGCGCTCGTCGGACGGCACCCCAACCTGCGGACCGCGTTCGTGCGCGACGGCGCGGGTGAAGCGGTCCAGGTCGTGCATAAGCACGTCG
This sequence comes from Nocardia sp. NPDC051929, assembly GCF_044548645.1. Taxonomy (NCBI): domain Bacteria; kingdom Bacillati; phylum Actinomycetota; class Actinomycetes; order Mycobacteriales; family Nocardiaceae; genus Nocardia; species Nocardia sp. NPDC051929. Next base: position 6,728 of record NZ_JBIUCG010000033.1, read on the forward strand.
ACGTGCCGTTCACCCTCATCGACTTGGCCGAGCACGACGATCCCGCCGCCACGCTGGATCAGCTCATGGCCGCCGACCGGCGCGCCAGCTTCGACGTGGCCGCGGCGCCGCTGCTGCGAATGACGTTGGTGCGCATCGCCCCCGAGCGATACCGGCTGGTGTGGAGCATGCATCACATCCTCATCGACGGCTGGTCCACGCCACTGCTCATCCGGGAGCTGCTGACCCTCTACGCCTGCGACGACGACGCCACGGCGCCCGCTCCGGGCCGTCCCTTCCGCGACTACCTGACGTGGCTGCACGCCCAAGACCGGAACGCGGCGGAAACCGCGTGGACGCGGGCACTCGACGGCGTGTCGGAGCCGACTCTGCTGGCGATCGCGGACCGCGGCCGCAGGCACATCACCGCCACGCGCGACGTACGAGTTCAGCTCGGCGAAGACCGCACCTCGGCGCTGGTCGCCACCGCCCACCGACAGGAGGTCACACTCAACACCCTCGTTCAGGCCGCCTGGGGAATCGTGCTGGCCAACGCGACCGGCCGCGACGACGTGGTGTTCGGCACCACCGTCTCCGGGCGCCCGCCCCAGATCTCCGGCATCGAATCGATGATCGGGCTGTTCATCAACACGGTGCCGGTGCGGGTCCGGTTGGACCACCGCGAAACCCTCGCCCAACTGGTGCGGCGAATCCGGACCGAACAAGCCGCGCTGCTCGACCATCACCACCTGGGCCTGGCCCAGATCCAGCACATCGCCGGTCCTGGCGCGATGTTCGACACCGTGACGGCCTTCGAGTCCTACCCGATCGACTCGACCGGGTTGTCCGAAGACACCGACATCGCGGGAATGCGTGTCCTGGGCGTGCACGGACGCGATGCCGCGCACTACCCGCTCGGCCTGATCGTGCACCAGGACAACAGATTGCACCTGACCTTCAAATACTTGCCCGACCTGCTGACCCGGCAGCAGATCGACGCCATCGCCGACCGCGTGCTGCGCGTGCTCGACACCGTCGCGGACCACATCGACCTGCCGCTGCCCCGGCTACAGCTGCTGTCGCAGGCCGAGCAGGCCGCGCTGGTGCCCGTTCGCGGGCCACACGGGGCGGTGATGTCGGTGCTGCCGCAGGTGCTGACCGCCGCGATGGAACCGGAGACCGAAGCGGTGGTCTGCGACGGCGCACGACTGTCCTACCGCGAACTCGACGAAACCTCGAACCGGTGGGCGCGGGTGTTGATCGACACCGGGATAGGACCGGAATCGTTCGTAGCCATAGCGCTACCTCGCTCCATCGACGCCATGATCGCCGTGTGGGCGGTCGCAAAGACCGGCGGCGCGTTCGTCCAGGTGGAACCCAGCCATCCGCGCGAACGCAGCACGACCATCCTGACGGATTCCGGTGCCATGGTCGGGCTTACTCGCGAGCCCTACCGAAATCAGTTGCCGGACACCATCGAATGGCTGACCGTCGACAGCACCTCCTTCGCCGCGACGTCGGCAGAAGTGTCCTCCGCGGCGATCAGCGATGCCGACCGAACAGCCCCACTACGACCACAGCACCCGGCCTACCTGGTCTACACCTCCGGCTCCACCGGAACCCCGAAGGGCGTCGTGGTCACACATACCGGGATAGCGAACCTGGCCGCGGATACGCGGCAACGGTTCGGCATCACTCCGTCCTCTCGGATACTGGCTGTCGCCTCGCCGAGCTTCGATGTCTCGATCCTCGAATGGATCGGCGCCGTATGCGGCGGGGCCACGCTGATCCTCGCCCCCACACCGGTCGGCGCCGGGCTGTCCGAGCTGGTCCGGGCGGAACACGTCACCCATGCCGCTCTCACCCCGACGATGCTCGCCGCGATGAATCCCGACGGACTCGAAACCCTGGTCATCGGCGGTGAGCCGTGTCCGCCGGAGCTGGCGGCGCGGTGGACGCCGGGCCGCACGGTGCTCATCAGCTACGGGGCCACCGAGACCACGGTCGTGAGCTGCGCAGGCACTCCGCTGTCCACCACCGTCGACGGCCCGATCGCCATCGGCGGCCCGATCCGCGGATTCACCGCCGTCGTACTCGATCGCAAGCTCCGCCCCGTTCCGTTCGGAGTGGTCGGCGAACTCTATCTGTCCGGACCGGGCCTCGCCCGCGGCTACCACAAGCAACCCGCGACCACCGCGAGCCGATTCGTCCCCGCCCCGTACGGGCGGCCCGGGACGCGGATGTATCGCACGGGCGACCTGGTGGCGTGGACCGCCGACCGAAGACTGCAATACAAGGGCCGCAGCGACCTGCAGTTGAAGGTCCAGGGCAACCGCGTCGAACCCGGCGAGGTCGAATCCGCGCTGAGCGGCTATCCCGACATCGCCTATGCCGCGGTCACCGTGCACACCCGCCCCGACGGCACTGGCCAACTCACCGGCTACGTCGTACCGACGCCGCACACCACACCCGACACCGGCGCCATGACCACCTACCTCGCAACCCGCCTGCCCACCCACATGATCCCCACCGCCATCGTCGTCCTCGACCGGATCCCGCTCACCAGCACCGGCAAATTCGACTACAAAGCCCTGCCCGCGCCGGACCGCCCCCCGTTCCGCGCGCCGTCCACGCCGCTGGAGGCCACCGTCTGCGCGGCGTTCGCGCGAACGCTCCAGCTCGAACGAGCCGGTTGCGACGACGGTTTCTTCGCGCTCGGCGGCAATTCGCTCGCCGCGACCCAACTGGTGGCGCGACTGGAGGAGTCGACCGGGGTACCCGTGCCGATTCAGTGGGTCTTCAGCGACCCGACACCGGAATCGCTGGCCCGCCGCATCGAGGCTCGGCTGCGCGGGTTCGAGGAACCCGACCCTCATGACGCGCTCGCGGTGCTGCTCCCCCTGCGCGCGACCGGCGTCGAACCGCCACTGTTCTGCGTCCACCCGGCCATCGGTTTGGCTTGGGGTTTCAGCGGACTCGTGCAGCACCTCGGCTCGCAGCGACCCGTCCACGGGCTGCAATCCCCGGCGCTGACCGACCCCACCGCGCGGTTCGACACGCTCGACCAACTCGCCGCCCGCTACGTACAGGAGATCCGATCCGTCCAGCCGCACGGCCCCTATCACCTGCTCGGCTACTCGTTGGGCGGCACCATCGCGCACGCGATCGCCGTGCGACTTCGTCGCGAGGGCGAACCCGTCGCCACCTTGGCGATGATGGACACCCGCGTTGTCGACGCGGGCAGCGCGCAAGCTCCCCTGCCCACTCTCCGCGACATGCTCACCGAGTTCGGCGGCGTGGCCGGTTCCCGAATTCCGGCCGACCTCACCGTCGAGGCCGCGACCGACTTGCTGCACCGGCAAGGCGGTCTCTTCACCGCCCTCACACCCGAGCATCTCGCGACCCTGCACGGCGACTACACCCGGCTCGTCGACCTCACCCGAGATCATCGACCGGCACTCTTCGACGGTGATCTGCTCTACTTCAGCGCCGTCGACGGCCACCCGGACGACGGCCCCTCTCCGTCTCTCGCGTGGCAGGAGTACCTCACCGGCAGCATCTTCGAACACCGTGTTGCCGTCGCGCACGAAAGGATGACCGACCCTGAGGCGCTACATGCCATCGGATCAACCCTGACCGAGCACTTCCGCCGCACCCCCGTCCCCTCACCGGAGCCTCCGATCTCAGCAAGGACCAGCCGATGATGAACACCGACCCCATAGTCGGGACACGCTCCGGCGTCCAGCCGGTCAACCTCTTCGCTCCCGACGCGGAAACAGGCCTCGCCGACCACCCCCGGTTCCCCGAACTCCGTCGGTGGACCCGCGAATACCTGTGCCATTCCCACCCGGATCTCGGCCGGCCCGGTCCCGTCTGCCCCTACACCAGCCACGCCATCACGCACAGGTACCTGTGGGCCGCCTACTTCGATGGGCACGACATCGATATCGGGCGCATCACCGCGATCGCCGACGATCTGTACGACCTGTTCCCGGCCCTGCCACCGCGGGAGGCGCCCGAGTCGCTGTTCAAAGCCGTTCTCGCGGTCTTTCCCGACCTCACCGACTACCCCTCGATCGACGCGGTGCAACGACAACAGAAAACCAAATTCGTCGACAAAGGTCTGATGATCGGGCAGTTCTATCCGGGCTGCACCTACCCCGGACTGCACAATCCGGCGTTCCCGGCGCTCGACGCACCACTGCCCATCCTCGCGGTACGCCACATGGCCCCTACCGACTATCCGTTCCTCGTCGCGCGCCACGAATGGATCGACACCTACCTCAAGCTCTTCGCCCCTACCATTCCCGGATTCGTCGCCACGGCCATGTCCGTCAGACTCGAACAGGCAATCGACGCCCAGAAAGACACTTCCTGAGTCGGTAGTGTGGGCGGGTGCGGACGCCCGGTGACCACCGCCGAGCCGGTCCCGGCGACCGGCTGGACAGCGCTCAGTCAGCCACCAGTTCCACCGGGACCGCGAAGACGTCGACCATGGCTCCGTTGCGCAGCACGGTGACCGGCAGTTGCACGCCGATCGACTCGGCGAACAGCTGCCGCTGAATCCCCTGCGCGTCACGCACTTGCGACCGCGCCACGCTCAGCACCAGATCGCCGCGGCGCAGCCCGGCCAGCTCGGCGGGGCCGCCACGGACCACCTCCACGATGCGCACCCCGGCGGCCTGCCCGGTGCGCGCGGCGACCGGCTCGGGCAGGGGCGCTGGCACACCGACCAAGCCGAGGTATGCGCGCCGGACGCGCCCCTCGGTGTGCAGCGTGCCGATGATCCGGCGCGTCGTCGCGTTGATCGGGATGGCGAGGCCGAGCCCGATGCCCGCGACCGCGGTGTTGACGCCGACCACCCGGCCGGCCGAGTCCGACAGCGCGCCACCGGAATTTCCGGGGTTGAGCGCGGCGTCGGTCTGGATCACGTCCTCGATCACGCGGCCGGCGCGGCGGGAAGCCACCGGAACCGCGCGCCCGAGCGCGCTCACCACGCCCGCGGTGACCGAACCCGCCAGGCCGAGCGGACTTCCGACCGCCACCACCAGCTGGCCGACCACCAACTGGTCGGCATCTCCGAGCGGCACCGCGTCCGGCGCGCCGCCGCGTGCGCGCAACACCGCGAGATCCGACAGGGGATCCACCCCGACGACGTGGAAGCGGGATTCCACCCCGTCGGCGAAGACCACCTCACCCTCGCGGGCCGCGCCGACGACGTGCGCGTTCGTCAACAGGAACCCGTCGTCGGTGAAGACCACCGCCGATCCGCTCCCCCGCCTGGTCCGCACGCTGGCCACGTGCGGCGTCACCGACGCCGCCACCGCGATCACCGTGCGGGAGTAGGCATCCATCGCGGCGTTGTCCACGCCGACCACCACCCTGTTCGCCGGAATTGCACTACTGCGTCCAGGATGCCCTCGCGCCGCGGACGACGCACGGTGTTCGCCGCAGGCGCAACCTGGGCCGCGGGTGCGCCGGGCGTGTCGCCGGGATACGGATCGCAGGTCCGGCACCGGCCGCTACGCCGTGGGCACCCGGTCGAGGAAACCGTGCACACTCGTGATTCGGTCGTCGGCTCCGAGGGAGATCACGTCCGAACCCGCGACCGGGGCGCTGCCGTCGGCCGCGGAGACCAGCTCCCAGGAGAAGCGGGCGATGTCGTGGTGACCGTCGACCGCGCCGAGGCGACGGAACTCCAACCCGGGGAACTGCGCCTGCACGCCCCCGATGGCCGCCGCCAGCTGGGCGTGCCCGCGCACCTCCGCGAGCGGATCGGTGTACGCGCCGTCCTCGGCCCACGCGGCCGCCACCGCCGCGGCCCTGGCGTCCTCGTCGGTGGCGTTCCACGCGGCGAAGTACCGATCGACCGCTTCCTCGTAGCGCGACATAATGAATCCTCCTGTGCGGTAATGATTTTCGGCAACCGTTCGGGTCTTCCGATCGGCTGTCTCCAACCTTGCCGCGCCGCGCGCCCAGAGTCGATTACGCGCGAGGTAATGATCGCCGGAAAAGCGCGCGCGCCCGAGGGCTCAGCGCAGTAGGCCCCGCTTCTCGAGATAGGCCGATGGAATCACCGCCGCCGCCAGAGCCAGCAGCACGGTGATCAAAAGGCTCAGCTGCCAGGGCAATTCGGCGATGTCGAGCAGACCTGCGGCGTAGCAGCCGACGACCAGAACGGGCGGCAGGACGACCGCGGTGGTGACGGTGAACACCTTGACGATCTCGCTCTGCCGCACATTCAGGCAGATCGTCACGGATTGCTGCAAGAAGCGGACGTTGTCGTACGCCGAGCCCGCATACTGCCCCACCCCGTCGATGTCGGCGAGCAGGATGCCGATCGCCTCGTCGAGTTCCGCCTTCCCTGACGACGTGTCGGCCAGCAGATGTCGCGCGGCGCGGGCCAGCTGCCGCTGGGTCTCCTGAGTGCGCGAGACGATGCGTTCGGTCGCGTTCATCCGCGACATCACGCCGCGCAGGTCGGCGAGCTCGATCTCGCGCCGGTCCCGGCACGTGATCGTCCGCTCGATCTCGTCGCGCAACGCCTCCATGGCGTCACCCGCATGATGTAGCACCCGCTCCGACGCCTCGTTCAGTGCCCACAGCAGCGCGTACATCACGCCGTGCGCGGAGCCGGCGAGCGCCGGGTCGCGCCGCATCTTCGCGACCGCCTTGTCGAAGGGGACGAAATGCTCGGACGGCTGCAGCGTCACGAGGAATTCACCGCCCAGGGCGAAGACGATCGTCTCCTGTTCGATGTTCTCGCCACGCCGGAATCCGGCCGTCACCGGAAAGTAGCGAAAGCTGTCGGTCTCCAGGCCCTGATCGCGAGCGGACGTGAAGTCGATACCGAGCCGTTCCCGCAGCACCGCCGCGGTGTCGGCGTCGTCGGCGGCGAGCGGAATCCAATGCTGCTGGAGCACTTCGGTATCGAAGTGGTCGGCGGTCACGGCACCGAGAAAGGTCGTCATCGACTACCGCTGCCCGCGGAAGGAGCGCACCGCGGATCCGGCCTGCTGCCGCCGTTCCGGATCTGTTGTGCGAGGCAATGTTTCGGCTTTCTCGGGCAATGTGGCCATAGTGGATGCTCCAATACTTGCTATCGTGCGGGGCTGGCGCGCTCCTCCGGTACCGAGGACGCACGCAGGGGCGAGCAGCGACGTGATCGGGCGGCGCCGCGGGTCGGGGGCCACGTATCGGCCGAACCCGGACGCGCCGCTCTTACGCGCCGGAGAGATGACGAAGGTTGAGGTCCGTACCGTGTCGGCCGATGGGCGCCGTTGCCCGGCGGGCGATCACGCACGCGGATCAACGATGCGCCGGCGCAACCTGTTTCGCGAGAGCGGCCCGGCTGTAGACGTCGATACTGTCATCCGGCATCTGCCGCTCACCTCGCTTCGTCGGTCGACCGGCGCACGAATTGCGCCATCCATCATTAGAAACCCGCCCATCGGGGTACGTCAATCAGTTGCGCAAGTGTTCGACAGCGCGCCACCGGATGGAAATCCAACGGCAGCAGGGGAAGCCGGACGACCGCGAACGACAGCGGTTTCCGGCGCCGAGCAGCCCAGGCCGTCGGCGGCGGCCACCTGATTGCACTGCCGGTCACGGCCGTGCCACCCTACCGGCTCGCCGCCACCGCGACGTCACTCCGCCACATCCACCCCGTACCGGCGCGCCAGCACCGCGAGATCCGTCGGATAACCCTGGCCCACCGCACGCAACCGCCAGACGTCGCCACGCAGGTAGACCTCGGCGAGCACCAACGTCCGTTCCTCGGTGGCCGCGTCCATCGTCGCGCGCGCGACAACGCCTGCCTCCGCGCCAGGCATCGCCTCGACCTCGATCGCGCCGACATCACCGAAGGTGGCCTCCGCGTCGTCCAACGCGGCGGCCAGCACGATCCGGCGGCAATATCGCGGCAGCTGATCCAGCCGTATCGCGACGGACTGCTCGTCGGGCCCCTCGGCGACGAGACGCACGCCCCGCGTCTCGGGCTGGTTGTAGAAGACGAAGTCGTCGTCGCCCGCCACCTGCTCGTCACCGTCGACGAGGAACGCGACCAGGTCAACCGCCCCGCTGCCGCTGTAGGCCCACGACGCCCGGATCGTCCAATCGATGCCGAAGTCGTCGATCGGTAGATCGATCACCTGACCACGAATCAGCGCAAGAGGCTCGGCGACCGCGCGACGCGATGCCGGCGACGCGTCGGAAGGCTGCGGCGCCGAGAGCAATTCGGCGCCGTGCACCGGGATGCCGAGTTCGGCGGCCCGTACGCAGCGCCGGTCGGCGTGGCCTCCGGTCAGCGCGAGCACGTCGGTTACCCGCCCGGACATGTTCACCGCCGCGGAGCCGCCGAGCTCGGCGATCCGTGAGCGGGCTGCGGCGGCACCGCCATGCGTTCCACCGAGCACCAGCACCCGGCGTCCAGCCAAGGGGCCACCGGGTGCGACCGGCACACGCGACGGTCGACGATGTGTCGAAGAAGTTCGCGCCACCTGATCGCCCTTGCGCTCACCCGGCTCGACACGCTCCAGCAACAACAGAAATCTGTTCTCGCTGACGATCGGGGTGCCGACCTCGACGGCTTTGCGAGCCTTGCCGCTGGTCGAATTCGGCGCGTTGGTGACGAGCACACTGGTGCGACCGCTCACCGCGCTGGTCACCTCTAGTCCGGCCGCTTCGGCACGGGCGACCAGGGCGTCCCGATCGGTCGCGGTATCGCCGGTGAAGGCCACTTTCATTCCCTGGACGAGAGCGCCACCGGTCTCGAACCGGCCCGGATACGTGTAAGGACACGGTGTTTTCGGGCCCGTCCGCTCGGTCGGCAGACCCCACGCGCTCTGGTAGTTCTCCTTCGGCGGGCAGCGCAGCAGAGGCGGCGTGATGCCGAGCCGCGCCGCATCGGCGATCAGCGCTCTGAGCACACCGGCCAGGACGCGAGTGTCGTCCAACGCGTCGTGCGCTTTCGAACGTGAAATCCCGTAATAGGCCGCGAGCGTGCCGAGTTTGCAATCCGGCGTCGGCGGCGCGACCCGCCGCGCGAGGGCAAGCGTGCACAATCGGCGACCCACCGGCAGATCGGCGCCGGTCCTGCCGAATTCGCTGGCGAGGAACCGGTAATCGAAGTGCGCGTTGTGCGCGACCATCACCCGGCCGGTCAGCAGGGCCGAAAGAGGTTCGCGCACATGCTCGAATCGCGGTGAGCCGCGCAGGATCTCGGCCGTCAGGCCATGGATGTGCACCGGCCCCGGGTCGCAGCCCGGATCGACCAGCGTATGGAATTCCTGGACGACCTGGCCGTCGGCGTCCAGGACCAATGCCGCCACCGAAAGCACCCGATGCTCTTCGGCCCGCAGACCCGAGGTCTCCACGTCGACAACGGTGTAGGCGCCGAAACCCGCCGTTGAAGGCGCTTGGCGCACAATCGCATTCCCTGGCACGGCCAACTCATCGTGACCACGGTCCCGAACGTTGCATTGATCGCACCTCGAATTCCGGATACGCCGCACTCACCATGGACGAGGTCGCCGCACGGGCCGGAACCGACACGAACGCCATCTGCCGACGCCGGCCCCATGGCCGGCCCTCCTGGGCCGCGCGATCGCACGAGGTGAAGCCGTCCCCGAAGCCCTGCATCCGCCGATGCCACCGTGGCCCTGGTCCTGCTCCGCAACGAGTTCGTGGTCCGCGGGGCGCAGCGCTACGGGTTCGCGGCGCCGCAGATCGGCAACTCCAGCAGCGCGCTGGGAGCGCGTTGCGGCACCGAGGTGCCCAGGTAGTACTGAATCCACCCCGGATAGTTGCCCGAGTCCAGACGAAAGACTTGAACATGCACCGCGTGCTGTGTTCCGGTCTCGTTATCACGGAAATGCATCGCGGACCGTTCTCTGCCGTAAACGGCTATTCCTTCTGCCCACATCCGGCGAAAGTCGGCGTACTCGGCGAGTTCGGCGAGCAGATCCGCAGGCCATTCCGATTCCGCCGCCGGTCCGATGAGGCCGCGCAGCCAGCGGACCATCAGACCGGCCTCCCGCTCCCATTCCACGATCACCCGGCGCGACAGCGGGTTGCCGAAAAACCATCGCAGGATGTTCATGTCGTCCACCAGGCCGGGAAACGCGCGCGCAAACGGCCTGTTACAGGCGAGAACATTCCATCGGGTATCGACGAAGCCCGCCAGGCCCGGCTCCTGCGCGACGAGCGCCTGCCGCATGTCCTCGGTGATCTCGGCGCACAACTCGGCTATCGACGGCGACCTGCTGATCGAGAGACCGGCCAACTCGTACAAGTGGCGGCGCTCCGCATCGGTCAGCGCTTTCACGCGTTTCAGATAACCGACCAACGCCTCCACGACGACCATGGTGGGACGGGCGCGCTCGCCGCTTTCCAGGTGCGCGACATAGCTCGCGCTCACTCCGGCCGCGAACGCGAGTTTCTCCCGCGACACCCGGCGTTCGTCACGTAGCCGGCGCAGCATACTTCCGAAGCTGGGCGGCTCGGGGCGGCCACTGTCGATTCTGCCCGATACTCGGTGCGTCACTGATCCACTCCTCTGACAACTGTGTTGAACGACGGGACACATCGAAGGAAAAGGTGATGCCGGCGAGGACGGCGACCGCAATCCCCTCCGGCGTCCGGATCGTTGAAAAGAACAAGCCAGGGCGACATTGCCGCAGCAACCCCCGGGAAGATCCTCTGCGCACCGATGTTAAATGCATTCGATCACGATATGAAACCAACTGGACCGGCATGTTAGACAGATCACACACCGCAAGTGCACTGCGGTAACAGGTTGGCCTACAGTACTTTTCATTCCTCCCGGCGACCGGCGCCGCCGCGACTTCCGTTCCTCGCCGACCGGATCACCACTCGCCGAAGAAATCCTCGCCAGGGCGGACACTGCGCGGTATGTATCCGCAAAAGGGTGCGTCGGGAAGATGGACATACCCGAGCGGATTGCATTAGATCTTGGTCGAGAAATTCCCCGGAACGATCGACGATTTCATTTTCGAGCCGATCGCCGGCGGATCGAACTCCGTCATCACTAGAACAGGAGCATTCCGACTTGTCCGCACACGCTCATCCCACGCCGCGCATCACACTGGCGGCCAGCGGCGACGACGAACGAAGAACGTTCGCGGTGTGCGCCGCCGAAGGCAGGCCGCTGTGGTACGGCCCCCTCGAACCACCGCCGGACGACATGGTGGCGGGCCGGCCCGCCTCCGCCCCGACAACCGCCGCGGCGCGCGGCATCTGGCTCGCGGGCCAGGCGAAGACGCAGGCAGGTCTCGGCCATGCGCTGCTGCGCCTGATCGTCACCGACCGGCAGCTCGACATCAGGGCGCTGCAACGTACCGCCGTGCTCACCGGCCTCGCCCTCGAATTCATCGTCACCAAAGAGAATCCGGCGCGTGGCTGGTGCAGTACCTACGGATGGCTCGAGTGGAGCACCGCTTCGCTGGCCGGTCTCGTAGACCGCCGCTCCGGTTTCGGCGTACGCCCTTACGTGGCGTCGGCCCCTGTTCGCCAGAGTCCGAGGAGGACACGCCGATGATCGGCGACATCGCATCCACCGACACCGTCCGGCACATCGATGCGGGCGCGACGTTGCGCACCGCACTGGAAGGGCTGTTGGTCCACGATGGCGGCGAACTCGACGCCCGGCTACGCCACGCCGTCGCCGCCGTCGTACACCTGGCGGTCGACGCCCGCCCTGGACCACCCGACAGCACCGACGAGTTCCTGGGCAGGCTCGACACGGCGTGGCTGCTTGCCGCGTGGGCGGGGCACGATGTCGAACTCTCGCTGATCGCGACCCTCGCCGGAGGGACCGTGCCCGCGCTGTCGTGGTGTGAGTTGATGTTCACGACGGCGCTGGCGCCGTGGTCGGCTACCGACTCCGCACGACATGCCCGACAGATCTTCACCGCCGACACTCCGGGTGCCTGACCGCACCGGAAGCCGGCCGCAGTCCCCACCCGTTGCTGAAGTGGTCAGACGTCCAGCTCGAGCCGTCGCGGGTTCGGCCGCCTCGCCCCCTCCGGCGCCTTCCGCAGGTCGGCCGGACAGCGGGCGGCTCAGCCGTTCGCGCTGGACAGCGAAGGCGTCCGCGGCCGAACCCGCTCGCGCGGCGCATCGCCGGGTGCCGTGATCACCGAACCCGCCAGTAGGGTTGACCACGGCGTTGCCAGGCCGGATGCTCTTGGTTGGCCGAACAGCTCGAAACCGGACATTCGAACGATCTTCATCGTCGTAGCGCCGAGTTGTGGCGGCGACGACGCCGGTGCGGACCCGCCCCGGTGTCCGGTACTCGAGGGGAGATTCGCGTGACCTACCGCCTGACCGATATCGATTGCGTGAGTGCCCGTGGGCACTCCGCGCTAGGGGGAACCCTCGCGATACAGGCGGTCTGGCGCTACGACCGTGCGGTGGATCTGGCGGCGCTCGAGCATTTCCACGAGGCGTTGCGGCACGGCAGGCTGAGTAGAGCGGTCGCGCCCGCGATGATCCCCGCCGCCGGGGACCGGTGGACCACCCGAGTCGAATTCAGCCCGCTCGAGGTCGCCGAGGAGCCCATTCCCTCGGGCGATCTGGAGGCCTGGATCGCCGAACAGGGAAATGCCGAGTTGCGTACCTTCGGCGGGCCCGCGTGGCGGTTGGCGGCGACCCACCTCGACAACGGGGAAAGCGTGGTGTCGCTGCTGGTTTCCCACACGCTCGCGGACGGCCACGCGTTCTGCACGGCGGTCACGGACGCCGTCGCGGACAAGCGACTCGACTTGTCCTACCGCACAGATGAATTCGGCCGGATGCGCCTGCTCGCCGGTGATCTCCGCGATGCCGCGCGGCGAGCCAGGTCGTTACCCTCCGCCGCCGGTTTGGCGCTGCGGTTGGCCGTCACCGGGCGCGGCGGCGGGACCGGGACCGCCGGCGACGCGCCGGACTTCCGGCTTCCGACCGTCACCGCGACGGTCCCGGCGCAGCTGTGGCATGCGGCGGCACGGGCCCGAGGCGGAACCGGCACCACCCTGGCGGTGGCGATGATGACCGCCATCGCGACGGAGGTCGGCCGCACCGACGAAGAGGGCCGGGTGCGCATGATGATGCCGGTCAGCACCCGCACCGCCGACGATCTTCGGGCGAACGCTCTGACCTCCATCGCCTTCGAAGTGGACGTGCACGACGGCGCACCGGCCGATCTCGCTCCGCTGCGCGCGGTGATGAAGGAAAAGCTCACCGCGGCCGCGGCCAGCGGGCAGGACGTCCCGCCGCTGATCCCGGTCGCGGTGGCGCTGCCGCGCGGACGGTATGCCCGGCTGGCCCGGCAAGCCGCCACCGACCCCGCCTCCACGGTGTGCTCCAGCCTCGGCAAGCTCGACCCCGAAATCCTGCGCATCGACGGCAGCCCGGCCTCGGCGATGATGATCGGCCTGGTCAATCAGAGCCTCGACGCGCGGAGCGTCGTGACCGAACGCGGCGGCAATCTGTACGTCGCGCTGGTCGAGGCCGCGGAGAAGATCACGATGCGCGTCATGGGGTTCCACCCGCCTGCCCTGCTGGACACCGAGCAGCTCACCGAGCTGGTGCGGTCCGCGCTCGCCGAGTACGAGCTCTCGGCGACCTTCTGGTAGCACCTCGGCTTGTCACCGCCATGTGGCACGATCGCGTAAGTGACCAGCCGACCCGCCGCCACGCAGCACCTGCACGACCTCGCGCGGCTGCGCCGCGTTCGCGACCGCATCGATCGCGAGTACGCGCAGCCGCTGGACGTGGAGGCGCTCGCGCGCGACGCGCACATGTCGGCCGGGCACCTCAGCCGCCAGTTCCGGCTCGCCTACGGCGAGTCGCCGTACTCCTATCTGATGACGCGGCGCATCGAACGAGCGATGTCGCTGCTGCGGCGGGGCGACCTCAGCGTCACCGAGGTGTGCTTCGCGGTCGGCTGCTCGTCGCTGGGCACCTTCAGCACCCGCTTCACCGAGTTGGTCGGTGTGCCGCCGAGCGTCTACCGGCGCGAGGCGGCGCGCGCCACGGCGGGGATACCCTCGTGCGTGTCGAAACAGGTGACCAGACCGATCAGGAATCGAGAAGCACCGGTTACCGAGCCGCAATTAGCCTGACTGCCATGGACATCACCATTCACGCGAGCTTCCTGCCGCACGACGACGCGGACGCGGCCCTCGCCTTCTACCGCGACATCCTCGGCTTCGAGGTCCGCAACGACGTCGGGTACGAAGGGATGCGCTGGCTCACCGTCGGCCCCGCCGGCCAGCCGGAAACATCCATCGTCCTGCATCCGCCGGGCGCAGATCCTGGCATCACCGACGACGAGCGCCGCACCATCACCGAGATGATGGCGAAGGGCACCTATGGCGGCATCCTGCTGGCAACCAAGGATCTGGATGGCGCTTTCGAACGGCTGGCGGCCAACGACGCGGAGATCGTCCAGGAGCCGACCGAGCAGCCGTACGGGGTGCGCGACTGCGCCGTCCGCGATCCCGCGGGCAACCTGATCCGCATCCAGCAGCTGCGCTGACCGCCCGGCGCGAACCGATCGAACCGAGCCCGGCGACGCCGGCCGCGCAGGCGGCCCCGCCCGACAGATGGAGACACGATGAGCACGGCCACGACGACGGACACGCAGTCGCCCGCGCCGCACGCCGCGGACAGCCACGATTTGATCCGCGTGCACGGCGCGCGCGAGAACAACCTCAAGGATGTCAGCATCGAGATTCCGAAGCGAAGGCTGACGGTGTTCACCGGCGTCTCCGGCTCGGGCAAGAGCTCACTGGTGTTCAGCACGATCGCCGCGGAGTCGCAGCGGCTGATCAACGAGACCTACAGCGCGTTCGTCCAGGGCTTCATGCCGACGCTGGCACGGCCCGAGGTCGACGTGCTCGAGGGGCTGACCACCGCGATCATCGTCGATCAGCAACGCATGGGTTCCGACCCGCGCTCCACGGTCGGCACCGCCACCGACGCCAATGCCATGCTGCGCATTCTCTTCAGCAGGCTCGGAAAGCCGCACATCGGCTCGCCCCAGGCTTTCTCCTTCAACGTCGCCTCGATCAGCGGGGCGGGCGCGGTCACGACCGAACGTTCCGGAAGGACCGTGAAGGAGCGCCGCAGCTTCAGCATCACCGGCGGGATGTGCCCGCGCTGCGAGGGCCGGGGCTCGGTGTCCGATATCGACCTCACCCAGCTCTACGACGATTCCAAGTCGCTCGCCGAAGGCGCGTTCACCATCCCGGGCTGGAAGTCGGACAGCTTCTGGACGGTGCGAGTCTACGCGGAGTCGGGTTTCGTCGATCCGAACAAGCCGATCCGCAAGTACACCAAGAGGGAGATGCAGGACTTCCTCTACAAAGAGCCCACCAAGGTGAAGATCGAGGGGGTCAATCTCACTTACGAGGGGCTGATCCCCAAGATCCAGAAGTCGTTCCTGTCCAAGGACCGGGAGGCGATGCAGCCGCACATCCGGGCGTTCGTGGACCGCGCGGTCACCTTCACGACCTGTCCCGAGTGCGACGGCACCCGGCTCACCGAGGCGGCGCGCTCGTCGAAGATCGCGGGCATCAGCATCGCCGACGCCTGCGCGATGCAGATCAGCGACCTCGCCGAATGGGTCGGCGGCCTCAGCGAGCCGTCGGTGGCGCCGCTGCTGGGCGCGCTGCGGCACACTCTCGACTCGTTCGTGGAGATCGGGTTGGGCTACCTCTCGCTGGACCGGCCCTCCGGCACACTGTCGGGCGGTGAGGCCCAGCGCACCAAGATGATCCGCCACCTCGGCTCCTCGCTGACCGACGTCACCTACGTCTTCGACGAGCCGACCATCGGCCTGCATCCCCATGACATCCAGCGGATGAACAACCTGCTGCTGCGGCTGCGGGACAAGGGAAACACGGTGCTCGTCGTGGAGCACAAGCCGGAGACGATCGTGATCGCCGACCATGTCGTCGACCTCGGTCCGGGAGCGGGCACGTCGGGCGGCACCGTCTGCTTCGAGGGCAGCGTCGAGGGGCTACGGGCCAGCGGCACCGTCACCGGCCACCATTTCGACGACCGGGCCGCGCTCAAGGCCACCGTGCGCGAGCCGAGCGGCAAGCTCGAGATCCGCGGCGCGAAAGCGAACAACCTGCGCGATGTCGACGTCGACGTTCCGCTGGGTGTGCTCGTCGCCATCACCGGCGTGGCGGGGTCCGGCAAGAGCTCGCTGGTGCACGGGTCCATCCCCGCGGGCGAAGGCGTGGTCGCGGTGGATCAGGCGCCCATCCGCGGCTCGCGGCGCAGTAATCCGGCGACCTACACCGGATTGCTCGAGCCGATCCGCAAGGCGTTCGCCAAGGCCAACGGGGTGAAGCCCGCGCTGTTCAGCGCCAATTCCGAAGGAGCGTGCCCCACCTGCAACGGCGCGGGCGTCGTCTACACCGACTTGGGGATGATGGCAGGTGTCGCCACCACTTGCGAGGAGTGCGAGGGCAAGCGATACCAGGCGTCGGTGCTGGAATACCACCTCGGCGGCCGCGACATCAGCGAAGTGCTCGCGATGTCGGTGCTCGAGGCCGAGGAGTTCTTCGGCACCGAGGCCGCCCGCACCCCGGCCGCGCACGCCATCCTGAGCAGGCTCGCCGACGTCGGGCTGGGCTATCTCAGCCTCGGTCAGCCGCTCACCACGCTGTCCGGCGGCGAGCGGCAACGGCTCAAGCTGGCCACGCACATGGCCGAGAAGGGCGGCGTCTACGTCCTCGACGAGCCGACCACCGGCCTGCATCTCGCCGATGTCGAGCAGTTGCTCGGCCTGCTCGACCGGCTCGTCGACTCCGGCAAGTCGGTCATCGTCATCGAGCACCACCAAGCGGTCATGGCGCATGCGGACTGGATCATCGACCTCGGTCCTGGGGCGGGACACGACGGCGGCCGGGTCGTCTTCCAGGGCACTCCCGCCGACCTCGTCGCCGCCAGCTCCACTCTCACCGGCGAACATCTCGCGGCCTACGTCGGCGCCTGACCGGGCGCTCGCGAGCAGGGTGGCGGCGATCGACGCCGCTACCCTGACCCGAGAACGCGAGCCGTCAAGGCGAGCACGCCCTCCCGATGGCGTTGCGGGGAGGTCATGTCGGTGATCTCCGGACGCATGCTCGCGAAGATCGCCATGGCCAGGAACTCCGCGTCGGCATCCGGGACGACCTGGGCGATCAACTCCGCCAGCAGCGCCCGCCACGGCGCCCAGGTCTCGGACCGACAGCCGTCGGGCAGGGCGCGCGTCAACGGTTGCAACTCGACCACCGTGAGGTCGAACACCGTGGCGACGAAGGTCTGTATCCGCTCGTCCACCGGCACGGCGGGATCCGCGGCGAGGTCGCGGACGGCCGCCCAAGCCCGGCCGGTCCGGTCGTCGAACAGCGCGCGAATCAGCCCTTCGCGGTCGGTGAATCGGCGGAACAGCGTGCCCTTCCCGACTCCGGCGGCTGCCGCGATCTCGTCCATGCAGACGTTGTCGCGCTGCTCATCGCAGATCAGACGCCCGGCTACGGCGAGAATCGCGACCCGGTTGCGTTCGGCGTCGGCGCGCATCGCTGACCTCCAGTTGACATAAGCGGACCCACAGTCCGTATCATAGCGACACACTAAACGGACCGACAGTCCGTATCCGGAAAGGTGGATCCATGCGCGCAGTTCGCTATCACGAGTACGGCGGCCCGGAAGTGCTGCGAGTCGAGGAGGTCGACGATCCCACGCCGGGCGAGGGCGAGCTGCTCGTCCGGGCCACGGCCACCGGAGTCAACTACTTCGAGGTGCAGGTGCGCGCCGGGGTGACCCCGGATCCGCTCGGCCTGCCGCTGCCGCACACGCCCGGCATCGAAGTAGCCGGGACGGTGGCCGCGGTCGGTCCCGGCGTCGAGACCCGCCGCATCGGCGAAAGAGTGGTCGGCACGGTCGCCTCCGGCAGTTACGCGGAGCTGGTGCGCATTCCGGCAGCGGCGGCCGTACCGCTCGACGATCGCCTCGGCGAGCATCAAGCCCTCGCGCTGCTCGGCCAGGGCGCGACGGCCGTGGGATTGATCGAAGCCGCGGAGATCGGGCCCGAGGACACGGTTCTGGTGGAGGCGGCAGGCGGAGGAATCGGAACCCTGTTGATCCAGTTGGCCAAACGAGCCGGAGCCCGGGTCGTCGCCGGTGCGAGCGGGGCCGCGAAGCGGCAGCTGGCCGCCGACCTCGGCGCCGATGCCACCGTGGACTACACGCGACCGGGATGGACCGAGGAGGCCGGTCCGGTGTCGGTCGTGCTCGAGACCGTCGGCGGACAGACGGCTCGGGAGGCTTACAGCCTGCTCACGAAACCGCGCGCCCGCATGGTGGTCTTCGGCTCGGCCAGCGGCGTCGCGGTCGAGATCAGCTCGGAGCAACTCCTACCGGTCGGCGCCTCGCTGATTCCCTTCAGCCTCGGATATCGCCCGCAACGGTGGCCGGAGCTGGCCCGCCGAGCCGAGGACCTCACGGTGCGCGGTGAACTCACCCCCGTCATCGGCACGGTGCTGCCCCTGGCCGAAGCGGCGACCGCCCATCGGGCGTTCGAAGACCGCACGGCCATCGGGAAGACCATCCTCACCCCCTGACCGCGCATCGGAAACGTGCGGCCATCGAGCTCGTACGGCTCACGCCAAGGTACGCCGACCGGCCGACGGGCGACAGCATCCGCACCGGTGGCGATGCCGCCGGTGCGAAATGCCGTCGCGGTGCCCCCGACCTTCCCGCGCGGCGCGTCAATCCCAGCTGTCGATCTTGACGTCGTGGGGATGCGGAGCGCCCTTCTCAGTTTCGATCAGCGATTTCAGGCTCAGCAGGTAGACCGCCCACTTGGTGCTGCAGTGGTGCATGAAGTCCACCGGCTCCTTCCACCCTCGGTGCGCGAAGAGCACGGTGGTGTAGTCGCCCGCCTGCTCGAGGCTCCAGTCCACCTGGGTCCCGATCCACTCATCAGGCCCGCCGACCACCTCCCACAGCACTCGCTTTCCCGGGTCGAGCTCGCGCACCCGCATGTCGAATCCACCTGCCGCGAAGCGGAATTCGAGCAAGCCGCCGAGCTCGCCGCCGTCCCCCTCGGTATCGGCCGTCCACCACCCGGCGAGCCCCTCGGTGGTGGTCAAGGCGGCGTAGACCTCGTCCACCGGCGACTTGATGCCCACTTTGTGCAGAATGTCCACCATTTCGATTCCTCTTTCCATTGTTCTCGTAACCGCGTGATCTCACTGCTGGTCTTGTCTGCGCTGAATCGCCTCCGCGATGCGCTTGATACGCCGGAGCCTGGCGTCCCACGCCGCCCCGACCGCGGACAACTGAGCGACCGCGCGCGCGAGTTGCGCCTCGTCCACCCGGTACCGCCGCTCCCGCCCGGCGGGCGTGCCGTGCACCAAACCGACGCGGTCGAGCACGACGAGATGTTTGGCGACCGCCTGCCGCGTGACGGGCAGCCGCTCACTGAGGCTGGTGGCCGTACCGTTCCCCTCCGCGAGGAGCAGATCGAGCATCCGCCTGCGCATCGGGTCCCCGATGGCGGACCACAGGTCGTCGTCGACTGCGGCGGTCACGGCGTCGACACCAGCCGCACGATGTACTCCCCGAGGCGGGGGACGAAGGTGTCCCATCCCACGCTGTGGTCGCGGTACTGCTCCTCGAGTTTCGCCACCTCCCAACCCATTTCCCGGAACCCCGTCTCGGTGAGCCGGATCCTGGTGCCCGCGCCCGACGGGGTGAGTTCGAAAGTGACCAGCAGCGAGCCGGCGGAATCGTCGATCGCGCCGCCCGGATAGCACCAGCGGAACGAGAACAATCGCGGCGGCTCGGCCCGCACCACCCTGATCGGGACGACATCGACGCGGTCGCCCCAGACGAGTTCGCCGACCGCACCGGGCGCCGTATCGAACTCGGCGTCGTCGCTCCACCATTCCGAGATGTGCTCCGGGCTGCTGACGACCTCGAAGACCACCTCGGGCGAGGCGTCGACGTGTATCTCGCGTTCGATGCTGCCGTACTCCATATCCACGACCTCCATATGCAACGTTTGGTTGCGCTTGACGTTAGTCGACCACCGGGCATAGCGCAACCATCGGTTGCATATGCGCCGCCGTCGCCGATGCCGGACCTCGCCGCCGCACACCTCGCGCCGACCGACGCCATGGCGGTATCCCCTGCCCGGCAATGGCTTCAGCAACTGAGACATGCCGCGCCCACCCGCCGATTCGGCGCATAAGCAACTTTTCAGCAATCTCGCATCGCTACGATAGCCGCGTGCTGCGCGGAGTGCGGACGAATCGGCGATCAGAAGATCCGGCGACAACAAATCGTCGCGACCGCGGGCGCCGCCGAGCTGCCATGCGGGAGCCGGGATCGACACATCGCCCGGTCAACCCGTAGCCGCCACGCTCACGGCGATCACTGTCACCGCCCGCACCGACGATCGTCTTCATCGGCGTCCCTTTCGGATTCCCGGCAACTGGCAGTCGGCGTCTCGAGAATTCCTTTGCAACACCGGTTCTCGTGGCAGGTGTCGGCTCAACGACCTCTCGCCGAGCCCTGGGTCTCGCCGACACCGCGGCAGTCCGCTGTGCGTCCACGTTTGTGTGCGCGGTGATCGGTAATGTCGGACGAGTGAGTAGCTGGGTGCGCCGGAAGTTTCACGGCATCGGACGAATCGATCGAGCGATCGGCGGCGCGGTCGCCGAACTGCCTGCCTCGGTGGTCGACCACGGATTGCTGCGGCTCACCGGCAGCGCGAATTTCAGCGGACTCTGGCTGGTTCTCGCGACGCTGCTCGCCTCCCGCCAAGGCGCGCCGCGGCGGGCCGCGCTGCGCGGCGTCGTCTCCGTCGCCGGAGCCAGTCTCGTCGTCAACGTGGGCCTCAAATCGCTGATCGCCCGGCGCAGGCCTGCCGCCGAACTCCTGCCGGTGCACCGGCGACTCGTTCCGACT
Organism: Nocardia sp. NPDC051929; assembly: GCF_044548645.1. NCBI lineage: Bacteria > Bacillati > Actinomycetota > Actinomycetes > Mycobacteriales > Nocardiaceae > Nocardia > Nocardia sp. NPDC051929. The sequence goes on from NZ_JBIUCG010000033.1 coordinate 27,680, forward strand.
CCGCGCTCCTCCTCCTTCCCCTCGGGACACAGCGCTTGCGCCGCGGCATTCGCCACCGCTGTCGCTCTGGAAAGTCCCCGTACCGCACTGGCTGTCGCCCCGCTGGCCGCCACCGTCGCGTACTCTCGGGTGCACACCGGTGTGCACTGGAGTTCCGATGTGCTCGTCGGAGCGGCCGTGGGTTCCGGTGTCGCCCTGGCCACGCGACGCTGGTGGCCGGTACGCGAATCCGATGAGGCGCAGGCCCGCCCGGTTCGCGAAGTACCCGCGCTGGTGGAGGGCAAAGGCCTGGTGGTCATGGTGAATCCGGTGTCCGGTGACCCGAATTACGATCCCACCGACGACGTGGTCGCGGCCCTGCCCGCCGCCACCGTGCTGCGCACGCAGCCCGATCTGGACTGTGCCGACCAGCTCGAGCGGGCCATCGCCGAGCACGGTGAACCGGTGCTTGCGGTCGGCGTCGCCGGTGGTGACGGCACGGTGGCCGCGGTGGCCGCGGTCGCGTTGCGCCACGAGCTGCCGCTGGTCGTCATCCCCACCGGCACGCTCAACCACTTCGCCCGCGATCTCGGCGTCTACGACCTGCGCGAAGTAATCGATGCCACCGGTGTCGGCGAGGCGGTGGCGGTGGACATCGCCGGCGTCGAATGCGAGGACGACACCGGTTCCCGCACCCGGCATCTGATCAACACCGCCAGCCTCGGCGCCTATCCGGACCTGGTGCAGCTGCGCGAGAAGTGGCAGTCACGCTGGGGCAAATGGCCCGCCTTCGCCGCCGCGCTCGTGGTGACCCTGCACCGGGCCGAGCCGATCGAGATCTGCCTGGACGGACGCTGGCAGCGGGTGTGGTTCCTGTTCGTCGGCAACGGTCCCTACCACCCGCACGGCGCGGTGCCCGCCTTCCGTGACCGGCTCGACGCCGGACTACTCGATATCCGCTGGCTGCGCGCCGATCTGCGCTGGTCGCGCACCCGCGCCGTACTCGCGCTGTTGCTGGCGGCGATCGGCCACAGCAAGGTCTACGGCGAACGCCAGTTGCCCGAACTCTTCGTGCAGCTACCCACGCCGGAGGCGCTGGCGACCGATGGCGAGGTGGTCGGCAAGGCCACCCGACTGCACTTCCGCATCGCCGGGCAACTCGCGGTCTACCGCCGTGACGAATCCAATCCGCTCTGGGCCGACCGCAGCCGCCCGCATCACCGCCGAGCTCCCTGGCTGCGGGACGTCTTCCGAGCCGAGCTACCGTTTCAGCGGCGAGCGGGCGAAGACTGAGCGCGCGCTACTTCATCAAGCGCAGCAACCCGAGGTTCGGCTCGAGCGCGCCGTCCTGTCCCAGCGCCAGGAAGTCCGCCTCGACCGCCTCGCGCTCCAGCACCCCGGCCCGCACCGCGTGGTAACGCACCACCGACCAGAGGAAGACATCGAGGTCGTCGAAACGAGTGCCCTCCTCGACCACTTCCTCCTCGTGGAACCAGATCGCGACCTGCCCGTTGCTGAGCACCACGTACAGGTTGCCGCCGCCGTCCGCGCCGATCGAGTACACGTCGCCGTCGGTGAGCTCGGTCTCGTAGTCGGAATCCAGTATGCCGCAGTTATTTCCGGCGAAGTCGAAACCGTAGGACCAGTCGTGGACATCCAGGAACCGCGGCATCCGCCCGGACCGCACCCGGCGATCGAAAGCCGCCAGCGCCGCCGCGGACGCGGGCGCCAGCCGTTCGAGGAAGGGCGCCACCGGCCGGGTCGCTTCCGGCACGGTGACCGGCGGCCGATCGGCGAACCATCTGGCCAGGTCGGCGTCGAGGTCGCGCTCGACGTATCCGGCCAAGTCGTCACGAGTAAGTGTCACCGCCGAATCGTAAGCGTCGTCAATGACATTCACTGAACACCGGATCGTCCAGCCCATCGCCGACAGCTTGCGAAATCATCGCTACCGCGCTGCCTCGGGGCTGATCGCCGGGCGGCGATAAGCTCTTGCAGCTATGGCACTCAGCGCGACATTGCACAACTTCGCCGTCCAGTTGGCCGACGTCGATCGGGGCGTCTACCAGGAGCTGGAGTTGCGGGTGGCGCGGCACCCGTCCGAATCCGCGGAGTTCATGCTGACCCGAGTGCTCGCCTATTGCCTCGAATACGAGCAGGGCATCGCCTTCAGTGACGGTGGGGTCTCCTCCACCGACGAGCCAGCGGTGCTGGTGCGCGACCTCACCGGCCGCCTCACCGCCTGGATCGAAGTCGGCGCTCCGGACGCGGAGCGGGTGCACCGAGGCAGCAAACTCGCCGACCGGGTCGCCGTCTACACTCACCGCGACCCGGCCAAGGTGCTGGCGCAACTCCCCGGCAAGCGCATCCATCGCGCCGAAGCGATACCGCTCTACAGCTTCGATCGCGACTTCATCGATTCCGCCGTCGCCGCGACCGAACGCCGCAACACCGTGACCGTGTCCGTCACCGAGCGCCTGCTGTACCTGGACCTCAACGGCACCGCGTTGAGCGCACCGATCCACGAGCACCGGCTCACCTAGTTCTCGGATCCGTTCCTAGGTGCCACTCATCGGATCCGGCGTTCGCACTCCTCGAATTCGGCTCCGGTTCGAAGGCAGTCGTAGAGTCCGCTCTGCACGTCGCCATTGGTGGGCGGCTCGCCGCAGAGAACACCGCATCGCTGGTAGTTCGGGACGGCGCTGCCGTCGGGCCAGTGGCAGGCATCGCCGTCGCAGGTGTAGCCGCGCGTATTCGGGTCGCGAGGGATCGGATTCCGGCTGAAGGACCACACGAACGCGTCGGTGTTCTGTACCTGCGTGCAGTAGACGGTCCGGCCGTCGGCGAGGCGGCCCACCGCACCGGAATCCTGGCAGTAGTCGTTCAAGGTGACCGTGACACCGCCGTCGGACGGCAGCGGCGCGGCCGCGGAGGTCACGAACATCGCGGCCAGAAACGTCCCCGCGCCGACAACACCCGTCAGCGCCCGACGCGCCGCCTTACGCTCGCCCGGTCGAGGCATGCTTCCCTCCCTTGCTCCAGGTCCAGCGGACTATACGCCCGGCGTCCACGAGTGGCACACCATTGAGACGTCCTCGCGTACCTCGCCGCAGCCGTGTGCGACTCGCGGGGGGTTCAAGCGGCGGCGGCGGCGAAGGCCGGGTAGTTGTCGGCGGCCCGTTCGCTCGGCGGCGTCGATGTAGTGGGCGAGAGCGTCGCGGGACACGGTGGGGAGCAGTATCCCGTGCTGATCGAGGAGTTCGGCAAGCCCGGCGAGGACCGACCGATCGGTCGAACCCGTACCCGCGCCGGTCAGAACAGGAAATAGCGCTGGGCCATGGGCAATTCGGTGGCGGGTTGTTCGCGCCAGACCTCGCCGTCGATGCGGACGGTGAAAGTGTCCGGCTCGACTTCGATGCGCGGCATGGCGTCGTTGTTCGGCAGATCCGTCTTCCGCACGCCACGGACGTCGCGGACCGGAACCAGCCTCCGCTGGACCCGCAACCGGTCGGCGAGGCCGTCCTCGATCGCCTGCTCGGAGACGAAATGCAGTGCGGTCGCGGCGGCGGCCGCCGGGGCGGCGCCGAACATGGGGCGCGGCAGCACCGGCTGCGGCGTGGGGATGGAGGCGTTGGCGTCGCCCATCGCGGCCCAGGCGATCGCGCCGCCCTTGAGGACGGCATGCGGGCGGACACCGAAGAACGCCGGCTCCCACAGCACCAGATCGGCGAGCTTGCCCACCTCGACCGACCCGATCTCGTGGTCCAGGCCGTGCGCGACGGCCGGGCAGATGGTGTACTTCGCGATGTAGCGCTGGACCCGGGCGTTGTCGGCGGCGCCGTCGCCCGGCAGCGCGCCGCGGCGGCGCTTCATCACGTGCGCGGTCTGCCAGGTGCGCAGCACCACCTCCCCGATGCGGCCCATGGCCTGTGAATCGCTGCCGATCATCGAGATGGCGCCGAGATCGTGCAGCAGGTCCTCGGCCGCGATGGTGGAGGGGCGGATGCGGCTTTCGGCGAAGGCCAGATCCTCCGGGATCGACGCGCTCAGGTGGTGGCACACCATGAGCATGTCCAAGTGCTCGTCGAGGGTGTTGATCGTATGCGGACGAGTCGGGTTGGTGGAGCTGGGCAGCACGTTGGGATGGGCGGCGACGGTGATGATGTCGGGCGCGTGTCCGCCGCCCGCGCCCTCGGTGTGGTAGGCGTGGATGCCGCGGCCCGCGATCGCCGCCAGGGTGTCCTCGACGAAACCCGCCTCGTTCAACGTGTCCGAGTGCAGCGCCACCTGCACCCCCGCCGCCTCGGCCACGGTGAGGCAGGCATCGATCGCGGCGGGCGTGGAGCCCCAGTCCTCGTGCAGTTTGAAACCCGATGCGCCCGCGCGTAATTGCTCCCACATGGCCTCGGCGCTGACGGTGTTGCCCTTGCCGAGCAGCACGATGTTCACCGGCCAGCCGTCGGTGGCCTCCAGCATGCGCGCCAGATGCCACGCGCCGGGCGTCACGGTGGTCGCCTTGCTGCCCTCGGCCGGGCCGGTGCCCCCGCCGATGAGGGTGGTGATGCCGCCGCCGAGCGCCTCCTCCAACAGCTGCGGGCAGATGAAATGCACGTGACAGTCGATCGCGCCCGCGGTGAGGATGCGGCCGTTGCCGGAGATCACCTCGGTGGACGGCCCGACGACCAGGTCCGGGTGCACCCCGGTCATGGTGTCGGGGTTGCCCGCCTTGCCGATCGCGCTGATGCGTCCGTCGCGAATACCGACGTCCGCTTTGATGATTCCCCAATGATCGATGATCACCACGCCCGTGATCACGGTGTCGGGAGCGCCCTCGGCGCGCGTCGCTCGGGACTGGCCCATGGATTCGCGCAGGACCTTGCCGCCGCCGAACACGGCTTCGTCGCCCGCGCGCCCCGGTCCCCCGCTGCGGTCCTCGGTGATCTCGATCAGCAGATCGGTGTCCGCCAGACGAATCCGGTCGCCCGTCGTCGGTCCGAACAGTTCGGCGTACCGCGCCCGGCTCAGCTCACTCATCGCGTCCTACCTCCTGAGCCCGCGTACTCCGCGCCGCCCCGTTCCGGGTCCGCATACGCACTAGCCATCGAGACGGCCCGGTGGGGTCGGGCTGATCCCGTGCACCTCGCGGGCGCCGCCCAGCGGCACCAGCCCTACCCGTTGCCCGAGACCGGGTTCGAAGCGCACCGCGGTCCCGGCCGGGATGTCGAGGCGGTGGCCGTGCGCGGCCGCGCGGTCGAACTCCAGCGCCGTGTTCGCCTGCGGGAAATGCACATGGCTGCCGACCTGCACCGGCCGGTCTCCGGTGTTGACCACGTCGAGTTCGAGGCGCCGCGCGCCCACGTTCAGTTCGATGACGCCCTCGGCGCAAAGGTATTCGCCGGGGATCACGCCGGGCCTCGGTCCGGCTCGGGGGCGCTCGCAAACCGCATACCGCCCGCCTATCCGATCGGGTGGTGCACGGTGACGAGCTTGGTGCCGTCCGGGAAGGTCGCCTCGACCTGGACGTCGGGGATCATCTCCGGCACGCCTTCCATCACGTCGTCGCGGGTGAGGACAGTCCGTCCCGAGGACATCAGGTCCGCGACGGTGCGCCCGTCCCGCGCGCCTTCCAGCACGTGGTCGGTGATCAGCGCGACCGCCTCGGGATGGTTCAGCTTGAGTCCGCGCGCCTGCCTGCGCCGGGCCAGCTCGGCGGCGTAGCTGAGCAGCAGGCGCTCCTGCTCATGCGGTGACAGTCGCATCCGGGCTCCTCACCGGTTCACAGTGACGGGTGACGCACATTCTGGCACGCCCGTTCCGCCGTCGCCGGTCGAGCGGTCAGGACCGATGCGGCAGATTCTGCAGTCGCACCTGACCGCGCGCCACTGTGCGGCCCTGCTCATCGGTGATGACGACCTGCCACAGCTGCTGCAGCCTGCCCCGATGCAGCGGCGTCGCCTCGCCTGTCAGGGTGCCCTCGCGCACCGCCCGCAGGAAATCGGTGTTGTTGTTCACGCCGACGACCGTGCCCTGGTCGCCGAACCAGACACCGCCGGCGATGCTGGCGAGCGTCTCGACGACGGTGCAGTACACGCCGCCGTTCTGGATGCCTGCGGGCTGGTAGAGGTGCGGTTTCACGACCCACTCGCCACGCACGCGATCGGGGCTCAGCTCGGTGTAGCGCAGGCCGATCAGGTCGGCGAAGGTGCCTTCGCTGTAAGCGTTCATCTGCTCGGGCGTGACGTCCGCCAGCGAGCCGACCTGGCGAGTCTCCTGCTGTGTCATGTATTCACTGTCGCACAGCACCCGGCGCGCAACGCCGCGGCCTCATCGCAGGCCAGGGCGGTGCCCCGCCGAAGAGATCGACACAGAGCGGCGGGCCCCACCGGAAGTGGAGCCCGCCGCGGCACGGGATCGGGGGTCACCGCAGCCCTCGGGACTCGCACGCGATCCGTACGCCGGAGATGAGTATAGGTCAGGCTTACCTAACTAAGCAAGAACCCGACCGCCGCACGGGCAGCCCGCGCTCGGCCATCGCCGCCAAGAGCGCCTGGCCACGACGCGCGCCGGTGACGGAATCGGTCCGCGCCAGATCGGGCACGTAAGTCGAAGCGCCCGCGACGGATTCACCGACGAGGGACCAGAATCGCCCGGCGCTCAAACCGGAGCAGCGAGTCAGGTTCCGCTGGACGACGGTCAGCGCGGGCTCGCAGCGATGCGCGAGCCAGACGTACATCGCCTCCGGGCACGGCAAGGCGACCACACCGGGACCGCCCGCAAGCGGATCACCGTCGATCACGCGAATCGTGGTGTCCGACAAGCCCGCCCAGTCGATTCCGCCGTCGTTGTCGGTATGGATCCATAGGTTCTCCAAGCCCGGATCCCAGGCCCGCCCTTCCGCCACGAGCAGCGCGACCACCCGACCGGCTATCGCGTGGATCAGCGCCGTGGCAACCACTTCCGCCGCGATGCCGGCACTGATCATCTCCGCGGCATGCCGCCGGTACATGAGTTCGACGCGCCCCTCGCGCACTCCGTCCGCCAGCTGCCACCACCGTCGTTTGCCCTGCTCGGCGATCGCGGCGACGGCATAGACCCGCGGGTGCTCCGGTTGCAGCGCGCGCAGCCGGGCACAGGCGCGTCCGAACTCCGTCGTCGAGCGATGTGGCGTGGTGATGAGCTCGGTCATCGAACCTCCTCGGGGATCGGCTCCGTCGCGCGGCGCGGCGGACATTCGGCCATGCCCGTCTGTCCGCAAAGATAGGTTAGGCTTACCAGACCTAGCAACCGTATCGCTGATTTCAGGAGCAGCTCGTCGCCGTGACTTCTCTTGCCACCGTGAGGCGGCGACGTCTTTCCGGACTTCTCGTCTCGACCGTCCTGCTACTGCTCGCCGTGCTGGCCGGCGTGGCGGTGGGCGCCCGCTCGCTCGCGCCCGGGACCGTCTACGACGCCGTGCATCATGCGCTCACCTGCCCCGGCGGACCCTTCACCTGCGCAGCCGGTTCCACCGAGGAAGAGATCGTGCGAGGGCTGCGGCTGCCGCGCACCGCGTTGGCACTGGTCTGCGGGGCGGCCTTGGGAATCGCGGGCGCGCTCGTCCAGGGCTACACCCGCAATCCGCTCGCCGACGCCGGATTGCTCGGACTGAACGCGGGTGCGGCGTTCCTGGCCGCGTTGAGCGTGTACCTGTTCGCCTTCGCCGCGCCGGAGCAATACATCTGGTTCGCGCTGGCCGGAGCGCTGATCGCGGGGGTGGCGGTGTTCGCGACCTCGTCCGTGGGCGGCGGCAAGGCGAGCCCGCTGACCCTCGTGCTCGCGGGTGCGGCGGTCACCGCGTTCCTGCAGGCCATGACCAACGCCGTCGTGCTGTTCGACGCCGCCGCGCTGGACACCTACCGGTTCTGGGTGATCGGCGCCGTCGCCGGCCGCGACGCCGCGGTGTTCTGGCAGGTACTGCCGTTCCTGGCCGTGGGCATGTTGCTGGCGGTGCTGGCGGCGCCCGGACTGAATCTGATCGGCCTCGGCGACGACGTCGCGCGTGGGCTCGGCGTGCATGTCGGCCGCAGCCGCGCGCTCGGCCTGGCGGCCGTCGTGCTGCTGGCGGGCGCGGCGACGGCGGCGGTCGGGCCGATCGCCTTCCTCGGCCTGGTCGTGCCGCATCTGGCGCGGACGATCACCGGGCCCGACCATCGCTGGCTGATTCCCTATTCCGGGCTGCTCGGCGCGTTGCTACTGCTGATCGCCGATGCGGCGGGCCGGGTGGTGGCTCGCCCCGGCGAACTGGAGGTCGGCGTAGTGGTGGCCCTGCTCGGCGTGCCGTTCTTCCTCGCGTTCGTGCGCAGGCGAAAGCTGGTGAACCTGTGACGGTCTCGCTGCGAGCCTCGAATGCCCGCCCCGCGCTGCGCGTCGGGCCGGTGTCGACGGTGCTGCGACCGCGGATGATCCTGATCGTCGCGGTCCTGATCGCGCTGGCGCTCGCACTGTTGTGCCTGGACGTCGCGGTGGGCGAGTCCCGTCTACCGCTCGGGCGCGTGCTGGACGTCCTGACCGGCGGCGGCACCAGGGCTCAGCGGTTCATCGTGCTGGAGTCCCGGCTGCCGCGCGCGCTCACCGCGCTCGTGGTCGGCCTCGCGCTCGGGCTCGCGGGCGCTGTCACCCAGTCCATCCTGCACAACCCGCTGGCCGCGCCGGACATGCTCGGCATCACTTCGGGCGCGAGCCTGGGGGCGGTCGCGGTGCTGGTCGGCACCGGAGGCGCGAGCACCGGCCTGGCCGCCTCGGTCGGCGCGCCGGTGGCGGCCCTGGCAGGCGGGCTGCTCACCGCCGTCGCCATCTACCTGCTCGCCTGGGGACGCACCGCCACCGGCGCGTACGGCGCCACCGGGCTGCGGCTGGTGCTGATCGGCGTGGGCGTGAACGCCCTGCTGACCGCCGGGATCAGCTGGCTGCTCACCCGCGCCAGCCTGGCGGATGCCCAGCGCGTGCAGTTGTGGCTGAACGGATCGCTCAACGCGGCCGACAACGCGCGCCTGGGTCCCGCGGCGATCGCCGCGGGAATCGCCGCGCTCGTCGCGCTCGCCTCCGCCCGCACGCTCGCCGCGCTGCGCCTCGGCTCCGACACCACGCGTGCGCTCGGGGTGCGCATCCAGACCCAGCAGGCCGTCCTGATCGGAGCGGCGGTCGTGGCCGCCTCGGTGGCCACCGCCGCCGTCGGGCCGGTCGGTTTCGTCGCCCTCGCCGCGCCGCAGATCGCACGACGCCTGCTGCGCACACCGGGCGAGCCGCTGGTCGGCGCCGCGGTGACCGGCGCCGTCCTGGTGGTCGGCGCGGATGTCGTGTCCCGCACGGCGTTTCCGGTCGACCTACCCCTCGGCGTCGTGACCGCGGCATTCGGCGGGCCGTTCCTGCTGTACCTGCTCGTGCGTATGAACCGGAAGGCCACGCTGTCATGACGATCGCGGACATCACCGCCCCTGACGCCACGGAGCGAGCGAGCGCTCCTGCGCACCGGCTCGGCGCCGAGGCGGTCACACTCGGCTACGGCGACCGGGTGATCGTCGACGGGCTGAGCTTGACCGTCGCTCCCGGCGTCGTCACGACCGTCATCGGGCCCAACGGTTGCGGGAAGTCCACCCTGCTGCGTTCGCTCGGCCGCCTGCTGCGCCCCCGAGAAGGCCGAGTGTTGTTGGACGGCAAGGCTATTTCGACGATGAAGACCAAGGACGTCGCCCGCATCGTCGGCATGCTGCCGCAATCGCCGGTCGCCCCGGAAGGGCTCACCGTCGCCGATCTGGTCGCCCGCGGCCGCCACCCGCACCAGTCCTGGTTCCGGCAGTGGTCGGGCACCGACGAATCCGAGGTGACGACCGCGCTGGACCAAACCGGGATCGCCGACCTCGCCGGCCGGCCGCTCGATGAGCTGTCCGGCGGCCAGCGCCAGCGCGCCTGGATCTCGATGGCGCTGGCCCAGGGCACCGACATCCTGCTGCTCGACGAGCCGACCACCTATCTGGACCTGGCGCACTCCATCGAGGTGCTCGACCTGGTGGACCGATTGCACGCCGATCTCGGCCGCACCGTCGTGATGGTGCTGCACGATCTCAATCTCGCGATCCGCTACAGCGACCAGCTGGTCGTCATGCGCGACGGACGCGTGGTCGCCGCGGGCGCCCCCGGCGAGGTGGTGTCGGTCGAGCTGCTGCGCGAAGTGTTCGACCTGGACGCGAAGGTTCTCGAGGACCCGGTGTCGGGCCGCCCGATGATCGTGCCGATCGGCGCCAGGCACGTGCGCGGAAAGGTGGGCGGACCGGCTGCCACAACGCCCGAGACCGCGCCGTATGAGAAATGACACACCAGCTATTCCATAGTTACGACACCCTGTAGTACGCATCCTCGTCGTTGAGTACCTAAAATTAGGGAATGGCAGGTCTTGGTGAACTCGAGAAAGCGGTCATGGACCAGTTGTGGTCGGCCGACGAACCACAAACGGTCCGGCAGGTGCACGAGGCGCTCGCCGCACGCCGTGAGCTCGCGTACACCACGGTGATGACCGTGCTGCAACGCCTCGCGAAGAAGAACCTCGTGGTCCAGCGGCGCGACGACCGCGCGCACCGCTACGCGCCGGTGCACACCCGCGACGAACTCGTGGCCAGCCTGATGGTCGACGCCCTGCAACAGGCCGACGCGGCGGGCAGCCGCGCCGCGGCCCTGGTGCACTTCGTGGAACAGGTCGGCAAGGACGAGGCTGCCGCTCTGCGCGAAGCACTCGCTAAGCTCGAAGCAACCGAGGACTCGACGCCCCCGCCGCAGTAGACTCCTCGGGCGCCCTGGCCCCACAACGCAGTGAGCTGAGTCGATGAACGCAACCGCGCCGGTATTCGCCGGACTGGCATTGCTTCTCGCGGGGCCTGCCCCGGCCTTGCTCAGCCGGGCGACCTGGACCTACCGGACGCCCCGAGCAGCGCTGGTGCTCTGGCAGGCCATCGCGCTCGCAGCCGTGCTCAGCGCGTTCGGCTCCGGGTTGGCCATCGCCGCCGAGCTGCTCGTGCCCGGTCCCGACGGCCGCCCGACCACCGCGCCGACCAGGGAGATCGACGCGCTCGGCCTGCCGCTGTGGCTGGCGTACGTGTTCGTCTTCGCGCTCACGCTGCTGATCGGCGCCCGGTTGATCTACGCGATCATCAGGGTCGGCGTGCACACCCGCAGGCGGCGGTCGCGCCACCGCATGCTCGTCGACCTGCTGGACCAGAGCGGTCCGCACCGGCGCGCGGCCGACATCCGGGTGCTGGCCGCCACCGAGCCCATCGCCTACTGCCTGCCCGGCCTGCGCCAGCGCGTCGTGCTGAGCGAAGGCACTCTGACCAATCTCGCCGACGCCGAGGTCACCGCCATCGTCAGCCACGAACGTTCGCACCTGCGGGCCAGGCACGATCTCGTGCTGGAGGCGTTCACGGCCGTGCACGAGGCGTTCCCCCGGGTGGTGCGCAGCAAGGCGGCGCTCGGCTCGGTGAAACTGCTCATCGAGTTACTCGCGGACGACTCGGCGGTCAAGGTCACCGGACCGAAGCCGCTGGCCCGCGCCCTCGTCGCCTGCGCGAAGTCCACCGCGCCGCAAGGCGCGCTCGCCGCGGGGGGCCCCACCACGCTCATCCGCATCCAGCGGCTGAGCGGCCGGATCGGGGACCTGCGCATCGCCACGGCCGCCTACCTCGGCTCGGCCGCCATCCTGGTGGTGCCGACGCAGGCCGTGGCCGTACCCTGGCTCGTGGAACTGAGTCGGCTGTTCCACGGCTGACTTCCCGGCACGTATCCTGGACCTTCGGCCCGCCTCCGGTCGGCCGCATCCTCTCGCTTTACCCGGCGCGCGTCATCGCCCGCGCCACCGCGCGGTGAAACCGCATCGCGCACCGTTCTCCATCCCACCGAACAGCGCGATCCGCGTGGAACGCGCCGTGCGACGAAAGGCACATCCTCCTCGTGACCCCCTCGACCACCGTCGCCGCGGCGCCCCCCGCGACCTTCGCGGGTCTGGGCCTGCCCGCCGTGCTCGTCCAGGCACTGCGACGCGACGGCATCGAGACGCCGTTTCCGATCCAGGCCGCCACGACGCCCGACGTCCTGGCAGGCAAGGACGTGCTCGGCCGCGGGCCGACCGGTTCCGGAAAGACCTTGGCCTTCGGCCTCCCGATGCTCACCCGGCTGGCCGGCGCCGCGGCCAAGCCGGGCCGCCCGCGCGGACTGGTCCTGGTGCCGACCCGCGAGCTGGCCGCACAGATCGAGCGGGCACTGGACGAACCGGCGCTTTCGCTCGGCCTGCGCGTGGCCTCGGTGGTCGGCGGCGCCCCGATCAAACGCCAAGCCGACCGGCTCGCCCGCGGCGTCGACCTGCTCATCGCCACGCCCGGACGGCTCGCCGACCTCCTCACCCAGGGATCGGCCGATCTGTCCGACGTGACGATCACCGCGCTCGACGAGGCCGACCACATGGCCGACATGGGATTCCTGCCGCAGGTGACCAAGCTGCTCGACCGCACGCCGCGCGACGGTCAGCGCCTGCTGTTCTCGGCCACGCTGGACGGCGAGGTCGACAAGCTGGTCAAGCGTTACCTGCGCTCCCCCGTCACGCATTCCACCGCACCGCCGTCGGCCTCGGTCACCACGATGTCGCATCACCTGCTCTACGTCGGCGACAAGGTGACCAAGCGGGCGGTCGCCACCGAGATCGCCGCCCGCGACGGGCTGACCATCATGTTCGTCCGTACCAAGCACGGCGCCGACCGGCTCGCCAAACAGCTGCGCGGGGCGGGCATCGCCGCGGGCGCGCTGCACGGCGGCAAGGCGCAGAACAATCGCACCCGCACCCTCGCCGCGTTCGCCGACGGCTCGGTGCCGGTGCTGGTCACGACCGACGTCGCCGCGCGCGGCATCCACGTCGACGGGATCTCCCTCGTCGTGCATGTCGATCCGCCGCCGGAGCCGAAGGCCTATCTGCACCGGGCCGGGCGCACCGCCCGCGCGGGTGAGGACGGCGTGGTCGTCACGCTGGTGATGGACGAAGAGCGCCGCGACGTCGAGTCGATGGCCCGTAAGGCGGGTGTCGAAGTGGACGGAGTCGCGGTCCGTCCCGGCGACCGCACCCTGGTCGAGATCACCGGCGCCCGCCGCCCGTCCGGAACTCCGGTGGTTCCGGCTTCCGCCGCGCCCGCGACCACCCCGGCGACGAAACCCGCACGACGTCAAGCGAACCGGCGTGCGGAGACAGCTCAGGCCGGTGGCCGCGGCGCCGGTGCGGCGAAGCAGTCCCGGTCGGGCTCGATGCCGAGCCGTGGTGGCGAATCGGTCACCGCGTCGGGGCGTCGTCGCGGCCAGGCGAAAGTCGCCGGGAAGCCCGCCACCGGCAGCTCCGCCGGGCACAGTGCGGGTTCGGTCGAGGGTGCGTCCCCCCGCCGTTCCGCTGCGGCGGGCGGATTCTCCGGACGCGCCGCAGGGCACGCCTCCGGCGACACGCCGGGCCGGACACGGCGACGCGCCGTACGCGCGCAGCAGTCACCGCAGCGGGGCAATCGCGGAGCAAACTAGAACGTGTCGACTCACGCGGCAGCCGCCGTCCTCTGCGCCCTGCTCGCGGCGCTGCTGTTCGCGGTCGCCGCGGTGGCGCAACAGCACGCGGCGGCCGCGGTGCCGGAGGGCGCGTCGCTGATCCGCTCGCTGATGCGTACCCCGCGCTGGTGGGCGGGCGTCGTCGGCGACGCGGGCGGATACGCCATGCAGGTCGTCGCGCTCACCTTGGGCGCGGTGCTGCTGGTGCAGCCGATCCTGGTGAGCGCGCTGGTGTTCGCGCTACCGATGTCCGCCCGGCTCAACGACCGCCGCGTGGCGCCGCGCACCTGGGCGACCGCCCTCGCGCTGACCGCCGCGCTGGCCTGCTTCCTGCTCGTCGGCAATCCGACCGAGGGCAACACCGATGCGCCGCTGCGAGATTGGCTCGTGCCCCTGGGCATCCTGCTCGGCCTGATCGCCGCCGCCACCGCCGGTGGCATCGCCGCGCGCGACCCGGCGTGGCGCGCGCTGCTGATCGGCGCCGCGAGCGGCGCCCTCTACGGACTCGCCGCCGCGCTCACCGACTACGTCACCGACCTGTTCGAGCACGGCCTCGGGGATGTGCTCAGCGGCTGGCAGACCTGGGCACTCATCGGGGCCGGTGTCACCGGCGTCTACCTGCAGCAGCGCGCCTATCACGCGGGACCGCTGACCGCCTCCTTGCCCGCCGTCACGGTCGTCGAGCCACTGGCCGCCGCGTTCATCGGCATCGCCGTGCTGGACGAGCGGTTGCGGACGGACACCGCGGGACTGGTCATCACCGGAGGCGCGGTGCTCGTCATGGCCGCCGCGACGATCATGCTCTCCCGCTCGCAAGCCGCCGCCTGAGCCCACCGGCGAAGAAAGGCCGACGGGACAGACGACGCACCGCATATCCGCACTGTCGAGCCCCGGGCAGAACGGCGCACACCCGTCGGCGCGCGGATATCATCGGTCGAGTGCGCTTTCTTCCCGGTCATCAGCCGCCGTACGACCTCACCTACGACGACATCTTCCTCGTCCCGAATCGGACGGACGTCGCGTCGCGCTTCGACGTCGATCTGTCGACGACCGACGGGTCGGGCACCACCATTCCCATCGTCGTGGCGAACATGACCGCCGTGGCCGGGCGCAGAATGGCCGAGACGGTGGCCCGCCGCGGCGGCATCGTCGTCCTCCCCCAGGACCTGCCGATCACCGCGGCCGCCGACACCATCGCCTTCGTCAAGAGCCGCTCGCTCACCGCCGACACTCCGGTCACCCTCGCCCCCGACCGTTCGGTCTCCGAGGCGGTCGCCCTGATGCACAAGCGCGCGCACGGCGCGGTCGTGGTGGTGGACGAAGGACGCCCGGTCGGCGTGGTGACCGAGGCCGCCTGCGCCGACGTCGACCGCTTCGCCCGGCTCCGCGAGGTCGCGGTCACCGATTTCGTGCGGGCCCCCGCGACCACCACCCCGCGTGACCTGTTCGACCTGCTGCACGCCGAGCACGCCGACTTCGCCGTGCTCACCGCCGAGGACGGCACCTTGGCCGGCGTGCTCACCCGCACCGGCGCCCTGCGCGCGGGCATCTACCAGCCCGCCGTCGACGCCGCGGGCAAGCTGCGCGTCGCGGCCGCGGTCGGCATCAACGGCGACGTGGCCGCCAAGGCCAAGTCCCTCGTGGATTCGGGCGCCGACCTGCTGGTCATCGACACCGCGCACGGACACCAGGCCAAGATGCTCGAAACGCTCACCGCCGTGCGCGATCTCGGGCTCGGAGTCCCGCTGGTCGCGGGCAACGTCGTCTCCGCCGAGGGCACCAGGGATCTCGCGGCGGCGGGCGCCGACATCGTCAAGGTCGGTGTCGGCCCCGGCGCCATGTGCACCACCCGGATGATGACCGGCGTCGGCCGCCCGCAGTTCTCCGCGGTGGCCGAATGCGCCACCGCCGCCGCGGAACTCGGCGTGCACATCTGGGCCGACGGCGGCGTGCGCCATCCTCGCGACGTGGCGCTCGCGCTGGCCGCGGGCGCGTCCAACGTGATGATCGGCTCCTGGTTCGCCGGTACCTACGAGTCCCCCGGCGACCTGCGGGTCGATCGCGACGGCAACGCGTACAAGGAGAGCTTCGGCATGGCCTCCAAGCGGGCCGTCGCCGCCCGCACCGCCTCCGACAGCGAATTCGACCGAGCGCGCAAGGGACTGTTCGAAGAGGGCATCTCCAGCTCGCGGATGCGGCTGGACCCCGAGCGTCCCGGCGTCGAGGACCTCATCGACCACATCTGCTCCGGTGTGCGCAGCGCGTGCACCTACGCGGGAGCACGGACGCTCGCCGAGTTCCACGACAAGGCAGTGCTCGGCGTGCAATCCGCGGCCGGATTCGCCGAAGGCCGCCCGCTGCCCAGCGGTTGGTGAGCGCCGACACACGAATCGCACCGGCACCGGCCCACGCCACTCGGCACGTGGGCCGGTAGCATGGTGGTTGCCGGACACCGGCACCACGACTCGTTTGCGAAAGGATCCAGTTGTCACCCGCGTCCGAGGGCGCCGCACAGGAGGGCTCCTCTACCGAGCCGGGTGACCAACCCGGCGTCCTCCTCCCCGCAGTAGTCCCATTCCGCACAGGCCGTCACGCAGCACCGTTCGGGTGGTGCTGACCATGTCCGTCGCGCTCACCGCGCTCAGCCTGATCGGATTCATCGCACTCACCGTCGGCACGGCCCTGTTCGTCGCCGCGGAATTCTCCCTCACCGCCCTGGAGCGCAGCACCGTCGAGGCGCACGCCCGCACCGGTGACGTCCGCGCCCGCATGGTCCGCAAGGCGCATCGCACGCTGTCGTTCCAGCTGTCCGGCGCCCAGCTCGGCATCACCATCACCACGCTGATCACCGGTTACATCGCCGAGCCGGTACTGGCCCGGCTGCTGCATCCGGTGTTCGCCGGCATCGGGCTGAGCGAAGCCGCCGCGGGCGGCGTCGCGCTCACGCTCGCGCTGATCCTGGCCACCTCGCTGTCGATGATCTACGGCGAGCTGGTGCCCAAGAACATCGCCATCGCCAAGCCGCTCGCCACCGCCCGCGTCACGGCCGGACCGATGGTCAGCTTCTCGGTGGTGTTCAAGTGGATGATCCATTTCCTCAACAGCACCGCCAACTGGGTGGTTCGCAGGCTCGGTGTCGAGCCCGCCGAGGAGTTGCGCTCGGCCCGTTCGCCGCAGGAACTCGGCTCCCTGGTGCGCACGTCCGCGCTGCGCGGCGCGCTCGACCAGCCCACCGCCCAGGTGATGGACCGCTCGCTGCAGTTCGGCGAGCGCAGCGCCGAGGAGCTGATGACTCCGCGGGTGAAGATCGAGTCACTCGACAAGGACGACACCATCGCCGATCTGATCGACGCGGCGGGCCGCACCGGTTACTCCCGATTCCCGGTGATCGACGGCGATCTCGACAACACCCTCGGCTTCGTGCACGTCAAGCAGGCTTTCACCCGCCCAGTGCACGCGCGCCGGACGACCCCCCTCTACCGGCTCGCCCAGCCGGTGCCGATCGTGCCCGCCAGCTTGGACGGCGACGAGGTGCTCGAACGGGTCCGCGCCGACGGCATGCAGGTCGCCCTCGTCGTGGACGAGTACGGCGGGACCGCGGGCCTGGTCACCATGGAGGACATCATCGAGGAGATCCTCGGCGACGTCCGCGACGAGCACGACGAGGAGGAGCGCGACGTACGGCGCGTCTCCGACGGCTGGGACTGCTCGGGCCTGCTGCGTATCGACGAGGTCTCCCGGGCGACCGGGTACGACGCGCCGGAGGGCGAGTACGAGACGCTGGGCGGCCTCGTGCTGACCCGGCTCGGCCGCATCCCGGTGCCCGGCGACGAAGTCGTGCTGCCCAACCCTCGCTCGCAGCAGTGGACGGCGCCGGAGAACCACGGCTCCGGCGGCTGGATCGCCCGGGTGGAGCGCATGGACGGACGGCGCATCGATCGGGTCCGGTTGATCCCGGTGGACGCCGACGCCCTCGCGACCAAGGAGCACAGCCATGGGTGACCTCTTCGGCGTCCTGCTCACCGTCGTGCTGCTGGCAGGCAACGCCTTCTTCGTCGCCGCCGAGTTCGCGCTCATCTCCGCCCGCCGCGACCGGCTGGAAGCGCTGGCCGCGCAGGGCAAGCGCAACGCGAACACCGTCATCCGAGCGGGCGAGAACCTTTCGATGATGCTCGCCGCCGCGCAGCTGGGCATCACCATCTGCTCGATCCTGCTCGGCCGCGTCGGCGAGCCCGCCGTCGCGCACCTGCTGGAAGGCCCGTTCGACCTACTCGGCCTGCCGCAGCAACTGCTGCACCCGGTGGCGTTCGCGCTGGCGCTGACCATCGTGGTGATCCTGCACATCCTGTTCGGCGAGATGATCCCGAAGAACATCGCGCTGGCCGGGCCGGAGCGCAGCGCGCTGCTGCTGGTGCCGGTGCACCTGATGTGGCTGCGGCTGGCCCGCCCGCTCATCGCGCTGTACAACCTGGCCGCCAACCTGTCGCTGCGCCTGCTGCGGGTCGAGCCGAAGGACGAGCTGGAGGCCACCGTGTCGACGGTGGAACTGGCCGAGATGATCGGCGAGTCCCGCTCGGAGGGACTGCTCGACGAGGAGGAGCATCGCCGCCTCACGCAGGCGCTCGGCACCAGCGACCGGGTGGTCGCCGACGTGATGGTGCCGCTGGACGCGACCCGATCGATTCCGCTGCGCGGCAACGGGACCACACTCGGCGACATCGAATCCGCGGTCGCCGAGACGGGTTTCTCCCGCTTCCCGGTGCGGGCGAACGACGGCTCGCTGGTCGGCTACCTGCACGTCAAGGACGTGCTCGACAAGGTCGCCGACGAGAGCGCCGGTCCGGGGACGCCGATCCCGCGCACCGATATCCGCCCGCTGCCGACGGTGGGCATGGGCGCCACGCTCTACGAGGCGCTGGCGCGGCTGCGGCGCACCAACAGCCATCTCGGCCGCGTGGTCGACGACCGGGGCAACACCACCGGCATCGTCGCCTTGGAGGACTTGGTGGAGGAATTCGTCGGCACCGTCCGAGACGGAACGCATCGGGTGGGCGAATGACGATTCGGGCAGCGTGCCCGCGCGGGGTGCGATGACCATGCGGGTGTTGTCCGGTGCGCGGTGGCGGGAGTCCGCCGCCGCGCACCGGGCCCGGCTGGACGATCTGGTCGGGCCCTATCTCGAGCGGCGGGCGCAAGGTTCGTCGCACCCGGTGATCGACTTCTTGTTCACCTACTACGGGCACAAACCCGCCCAGTTGCGGCGCTGGCATCCGGGATACGGCATCGGGATGGCCGATGCCGCCGAATACCGCGATGCGCGCGGGTATCACCACGTGGTCACCGATTCCGGCGCTGCGGGCTTCTGCACCGCCGATCCCGCATACCTGGACAAACGCCGCGATACCGTCGCGTTCGTCGCGGAGTTGCTGCGTGCCACCGCGTCCCGGCCCGCTCATCTGTCCTGCTTCGGGCTGCACGAATGGGCGATGGTGTATCGCACCGACGACATCCGCCACCAGAGGGTGCCGCTGCGGCTGGGACGCGCGGGCACCGACAGCGTGCTCGACTCGATGTCGCTGCGCTGTACGCATTTCGACGCCTACCGCTTCTTCACCCCGGACGCCGTCGGCCGCAATTCCGAGCCGCTCACCCGAGCCGACCAGCTGCGTCGCGAACAGCCGGGCTGTCTGCACGCGAATATGGATCTGTACAAGTGGGGCTTCAAGCTGGTCCCGCTGATCTCGTCGGAGCTGCTCCTGGATTGTTTCGAGTTGGCTTGCGCCGCAAGGGAACTGGACATGCGCGCCAGCCCGTACGACCTGTCCGGCCTCGGCTACCAGCCGGTTCGCATCGAGACACCCTCGGGGCGGGCGGAGTACGTCCGCGCCCAGGCCGAGTTGGCGGAACGCGCAGCCGGACTACGACGCGTCTTCCTGGGTGCCTGCGACGAACTCCTGTCGGAGCACCCGAATTCGGCCACGCTCGGCACCGGACCGACCCAGTCGCGCTGACCACGCGGACCGGAAAACTTCGCGAATCGTCTGCGATTCGACGAAACTCACCCTCGGGCCGACGGAAATCATTACCATTCAGTCAGTTCAGCGGTGACTGTCCCAGTCACCCTGGGTAGCCAATCTCGACGACGAAGTTGGGGGGTCGCGACGATGCGCCCGTTGGCCAGACTGTGCCGTGCCAAACCGCTGGCTCTGCTCACCATCGGCATGGTTACGGCCGTGCTGCTGCCCATGAGCGCTTCGGCCGATCCGCCATCGGACGTTCGTAACGCGGTCGAGGAGTTCCTCGACGTCGGGCGCACTTCGGTTCCCCGCGCCGACTGCGGCCCCGGCGCCGCCCCCGAGAGCGGACTGCAAGGCGATGTCACCGCCGCCGACCGCGACAGCGGGCGCAGCACGCAGGGCTACCGGTGCAACATCTCCTACGTCGGCGGCTACGCGGGACGCGGCGCGGGCATCACCTCCACCAGCTTCGAGCATTGCGCCTATCTGGGCTCGTTCTTTCCCGGCGACCTGATCAGCGAGGGCCGTGGCGTCCAGGTGCTCGACGTGTCCGATCCGGCGAATCCGCGTCCGACGGCGACTTTGACCGAGCCCGCGATGCTCGCGGGCACCTGGGAGAGCCTCAAGGTCAACACCGAGCGCAAGTTGCTGGTCGGCACCGGCGTGCCGGTCGGCGAGGGTGTGGGCTTCCTGTCGGTCTACGACATCTCCGATTGCGCGCATCCGCGGCTGCTCAATCCCGGTCCGGGGACGAATCTGGCGATGCCGCTGCCGATCACCACGCACGAGGGCGGCTTCTCCCCCGACGGCAACACCTATTGGGCCTCGGGAGTCGCGCCCGGCTTCGTCAGCGCGGTGGACCTGAGCGACCCCGCCGATCCGCATGTGGTGTGGCAGGGCTTGACGGGCATCGAAGCGCACGGATTCGGCATCAGCCCGGACGGCGATCGGATGTACATCTCCGCGCTCGGCGGATTCACCGTCCTCGACATCAGCGCGGTGCAGCGCCGCGACTCGAACCCGCAGGTGCATCATCTGGGCCGGGTGTTCTGGACGGACGGCTGGGCGACCCAGCACAGCATCCCGGTCTTCTACGACGGCAAGCCCTACCTCTACACCGTCGACGAAGGCGGTTCCGGCGGCGTCAAACTCATCGATATCTCCGACGAGACGGCGCCCAGGGTGGCCAACAAGATCAAGCTCGAGATCAACCTGCCGCAGCACATCGACAGCAATATCGGTTCGTCGATGGGCGGTTCCGCCTTCGCCTACGAATCGCACTACTGCGCCGCCGACCGGCAGGACAACCCGACCGCCTTGGCCTGCGGATGGATCTCCTCCGGCATCCGGGTGTTCGACATCCGCGACCCGTACGCCATCCGCGAGATCGCCTACTACAACCCGCCCGCCCGCACCGGGCAGAACATGAGCCTGTGGAACTCGCCGCACGCGCTCGCCTCGCTCATCGGCGTTCCGCTTATGAGCACCCCTCCGGCGGTACGCGCCGTACTGGAGGGACAGTTCAACCCCTTGGATGCCACCACCCCGCGCACCGGCCGCCTCGCCTTCGGCGATGTGTCCACCGACTGGTGCTTCTCACCACCGGAATGGCGCGGATCACAGCTGTACGTCGCGTGCTCGGACAACGGGTTCATGGTGCTGCGACTGGACGACGACGTGTACTCGCCACCGGCGGACCAGCGGTCGATCGTCGGGTCGTAGCGATGCGGCGCTGGATGTCGACCGCCGCCCTGGTCTCGGCGGTCTTCGCGCTGCTCGTGCTCGGCGCCGCTCTGCGGCCGCTGGTGTTTCCGGAAAGTCGTTCCGCCGCACCGGTGCTCACCGATGTCGAGATCGGCTTCGTACAGGACATGACCACCCATCACCAGCAAGCGCTGCTGATGGTGCAGCGGCTGGATCGCTCGGTCGATCCGGCGGTCGCCCGGCTGGCCGAACAACTCGACCGCACACAGCGCCTGGAGATCGGCACCATGCTCGGCTGGCTGCGCCTGGCGGACGCGCCGCCCAGCTCCGTACACCCGATGGCGTGGATGCACGGCGCGGACGCGTCGGCGCATGGCCATCAGGCGACGGCCGCGCAGACGGCACCGCTGATGCCCGGGATGGCGAGCACGGCGGAACTGGACAATCTGGCAGCGGCACATGGCCGGAACGCGGAGATACTGTTCCTTCAACTGATGTTTCGCCACCACCAGGGCGGTGTCGCGATGGCCGAGGCCGCCGACGGTCTCCTGGGCTCCGGGCCGGTCAAAGAGATCGCGCGTTCCATGATCCATGGGCAAGGCCAGGAGGCGGGGGTGATGGGCATGCTGCTCACCCAGCGCGGAGCGACCCCACTGCCCTGATCACCCGGGCGGCTACGACGCCACGTGCAACCCGAAGCCGGTCGCTCCCCGCGCTTCGCGACCAGCCACGAGACGCAGAGTCCGGTCGTAGTCGCCGCCGCCCTGCGGGCGGTACCGGATCGGCTCCAGTTCGGCCAGCTCCGACATCCGCCGCCGCAGGTCGTACGCGACGTCGTCGAAGCGCGCGGCGTCGAGGCGGATCGTGTCGTGCACCACGAACGGCGGCAGCACGTCCATGCCGGTGTAGTAGAGGATGCCGTGGTGGATCGGGAACAGCAGATCTTCGACGGGGCCGTTGATCCCGCGATCGGAGTAGGACGGCTGCCTGCCCCCGACCGAGACCACCAGCATCGCGCGCCGCCCGGCCAGGACGCCCGCCCCATATCTGGGCAACGCCTTACCCCCGGCTCCATAGGCGAAATCGCAGGTGAGAACCCGGTCCACCCAGCCCTTCATGATCGCGGGCATGCCGAACCACCAGAGTGGGAAATGCAGGACGACGGCGTCGGCCCACAGCAGTTTCTCCTGCTCGGCGCGTATGTCGGGACTCAGCGTCCCGTCGCGGTAGGCCACACCCGAGGCCAGCATGAAGTTGGGCTCCTCGACCGCGCCGAAATCGTCGGTGTCGGCGGCGGCCTTCCACCCCATCGCGTAGAGGTCGGTGATCCGCACCTCGTGCCCGTCCGCCCGCAACTGGCGCACCGCAACGTCTTTCAGAGCGCCGGTGAGTGAGTCCGGCTTCGGGTGGGCGTACACGATCAGTACGTTCATTCCAGCGTTCGTCACATGTCGGCGCAACAGCGTGCGGAGCGTCGGATATTCCGTCGTCCCCTCGACCTGCGTCGACAGGTGGCCCGGCGACGGCCCGGCGACACCGCGACGGTATGGTCGGCTGAACCGGGTCATGATCGTCGGCCGGGAGAGGTTGGGCAACAGATGATTCGGACCGATGCGATCAAGGTGCCCGCGCACGTGCGCGGATACCCGGGTGTGGCGTTCGGCGGGTATGTAGCGGGACTACTCGCCGCCGCGAGCGGCGCCACGCAGGTGCGCGTCGACTTCCGCCGCGGCGTGTCCGTGGACACTCCGCTGGTACTGGCGGCCGACGGCTCCGGCGGCGCGTCACTCACCGACCTCGACGGTGCGGTACTCGCCGAAGCGTCCCCATCGACGGTCACGGTCACGCCGCGGCCCGCGCCCAGCTGGGAACAGGCTCGAGCGGCGAGCGCGACCGCAGGCGCGCTGCGCAAGATGAGCCACTGCTACGGCTGCGGTGCGGCCTGCGCGCCCGGACGTGGATTGCGCTTGTCACCTTGGGCCATGTCCACGCACGACATGGTCATCGCCGCCTGGACACCGGATCTCGCGCTCGCCGGACCCGATGGGTTCCTCTCCACCGAGAACGTCTGGTCCGCTCTGGATTGCCCCGGCGGCTGGGCCGCGATGGCGCTGCGCGACCTGCGCCCCGGAGCGGTCACCGCCGCTCTCACCGCCACGCAGCTCGAATCGGTCCGCGCCGGCGACCCCTACCTGTCCTACGGGTGGCCGATCTCATCGGACGGCCGCAAGCACACGGTCGGCGTGGCCTTGTCACGAAGCGACGGAACGCTGTGCGCCCTCGCCGAAGCGCTCTGGATCGAGCCCCGCCGACCGCTCCCGTTCGAATGGTGATCGGTCCCCCCGAATCTGCCGACCGCGCTCAGTGAGTGTCGACGAAGCGGTACCACTGGCCGTCGAAAGCGGCGTATTCGATGCCGTTGGTGGCGGGTGGGCCGAGGTGCGGTGGGGTGGCCGGGTCGCGGAAGAAGGCGAAGCCCTCCGAATTCGAGTCACCCGTTTGGGTGTAGAACAGGCAGCCGCCGTCGCGGGGCGTGATGAAGGTGATCGTGTAGACGCCGAGGCGGCTGCGGTGGCCGGAGTGCGCGCAGTCGACGGCTTGATCTTCGAGGATCCCGCGGGAGAGGCGCCAGCCGGTGTCCTCAGGGACGTCGTAGAGGGCCGACGCCACGAGGGCCGCGATGAGCACGGGCGAGGCGAGACTGTGGAACACGGCACGGTAGCGCAGCACCCCGAGCAGTCCGAACAGGACGGCGATCCCACCGAGCACACCGAGCACCGCCCAGAGCACGACGAGGGTCGGGAACGTGCCCTCCGCGGCGAGTTGCCAGAACAGCGCCGCGCAGCAGAGCGCGACCAGGGCGGTCAGGAGCCCCATCCACAGAACGAACCAACGAGGAATACGCGACCGTGTGCGCACGGACCCTGCGGAGTTCACGTGTTCAAGATACGAGGGGCAGGAGCTTCGCGCGCGGGATCGGCGGCGAAATCCCCCGGGGCACTGGCGATCACGGCGACGCGGGAAGCGGGCGGAAAGCCCGCGCGGTCCAATTCCGGAGACCGCGCCCGAGTTCGCATGGTCCAGATGTCCGGCGAATTCCGGCACCGATGACTACGCACTTCACCAGGCGGCGAGATCCATCAGTGTGAAAACAAACAATTCGGAACGTTTCCCGATTCCGGCCGGAATAGAAAATCCCCCGGCCAGCACACCTGACCAGGGGATTTCACTACTCGCAGCAGATCGTGGACCGCACGTTCACAGCGGAGGGAAGCCCGCCGATCCGGTGGCCATCCAATTCCAGAACATCGCCGCGCGATTAACGACCAATGCCACGATGTCGAGCACAACGCTTCCCATGAATCTTCCTCACAAATCGACGATCTCGTGCGGCCCCCAGAGTAACGGACCGATATACAAGAGTCGAAACTCCTGGTCGCCCGAGAAAGCGCGAATCCCCCGGCCGACGGGACCGGGGGATTCGCGGCGCGCGGAGACTAGACGCAGGCCAGCGCCTTCGCCTCACGGCGACGGCGGTGCAGGATCGGCTCGGTGTACCCGTTGGGCTGCTTGGTGCCCTCCAGGATCAGTTCCTTGGCCGCCTGGAACGCGATGCTGCCCGCGAAGTCCGGCGCCATCGGCCGGTAGTTCCGGTCGCCCGCGTTCTGCCGGTCGACGACCGGGGCCATCCGCTCCAGGCTGGCCACCACCTCATCGGCGCTGACGATGCCGTGACGCAGCCAGTTGGCCATCAGCTGGCTGGAGATGCGCAGCGTCGCACGGTCTTCCATGAGCGCGACGTCCTTGATGTCGGGCACCTTGGAGCAGCCGACGCCCTGGTCGATCCAACGCACCACGTAGCCGAGGATGGACTGCGAGTTGTTGTCCAGCTCCTGGCGCTTCTCCTCGTCGGTCCAATTCGGCGCGGCGGCCAGCGGGATCTCCAGGATCTCGTCGACGGTGGCGCGGCGACCGCCCTTGGCGATCTCCTGCTGCCGCTTGAACACGTCGACCAGGTGGTAGTGCGTCGCGTGCAAGGTCGCGGCGGTGGGCGAGGGCACCCACGCGGTGTTCGCGCCCGCGCGCGGGTGACCGATCTTCTGGGTGAGCATGTCGGCCATCAGGTCCGGCATGGCCCACATGCCCTTGCCGATCTGCGCCTTGCCGGGCAGGCCGGCGGCGAGACCGGTGTCGACGTTCCAGTCCTCGTAGGACAGGATCCACTGCTGGGACTTCATGTCCGCCTTGCGGACCATCGGCCCGGCCTCCATGGAGGTGTGGATCTCGTCGCCGGTGCGGTCCAGGAAGCCGGTGTTGATGAACACCACACGTTCGGCGGCGGCCTGGATGCAGGCCGCGAGGTTCACCGTGGTGCGGCGCTCCTCGTCCATGATGCCGACCTTGAGCGTGTTGCGGCTCAGCCCGAGCACGTCCTCGATCCGGCCGAACAGCTCGTCGGTGAACGCGACCTCGTCCGGGCCGTGCATCTTCGGCTTCACGATGTAGACCGAGCCGGTGCGGCTGTTCTTCAGCTGCACGTCGTCGGCCAGGCTGTGCTTGGCGATCAGCGAGGTGATCAGCCCGTCCATGATGCCCTCGGGCACCTCGTTGCCCTCGGCGTCCAGGATGGCGTCGGAGGTCATCAGGTGACCGACGTTGCGCACGAACAGCAGCGAACGGCCGTGCAGCGTGAGTTCGCCGCCGTCCAGCGCCGTGTACACGCGGTCGGGGTTCATGGTGCGGGTGAAGGTCTTCTCGCCCTTGGTGACCTTCTCCGCGAGGTCGCCCTTCATCAGGCCGAGCCAGTTGTGGTAGCAGAGCACCTTGTCCTCGGCGTCCACGGCGGCGACCGAGTCCTCGAAGTCCATGATCGTGGTGACCGCGGACTCCAGCACGACGTCCTTGACGCCCGCGGTGTCGGTGCTGCCGATCGGGGACTGCGGGTCGATCTGGATCTCGATGTGCAGACCGTTGTGCTTCAGCAGCACCGAACTCGGCGCCTCCGGATCACCGAGGTAGCCGACCAGCTGGGAGGCGTCGGCCAGACCGATGCTGGTGCCGTCCTCGAGGCCGACCTCGAGCTCGCCGTCGACGATCTTGTAGGACGTCGAGCCGATGTGCGAACCGGTGATCAGGGTGACCGAGTCGTCGAGGAAGTTGCGCGCCCACTCGATGACCTTGTCGCCGCGCACCTTGTTGTAGCCGGTGCCCTTCTCCGCGCCGCCCGCCTCGGAGATGGCGTCGGTGCCGTAGAGCGCGTCGTAGAGCGAGCCCCAACGCGCGTTGGCGGCGTTGATCGCGAAACGGGCGTTCATCACCGGCACCACGAGTTGCGGGCCCGCGGTCGCGGCGATCTCCTCGTCGACGTTCTGGGTGGTGATCTGGAAATCGGCGGGCGCGGGCCGCAGGTAGCCGATGTCGGTCAGGAAGTTCTTGTAGGCGGCCTTGTCGTAGTTCGCGCCGGGGTGCTCCGCGTGCCAGGCGTCGACCTTGCCCTGGATCTCGTCGCGTTCGGCCAGCAGAGCGCGGTTGCGCGGAGCGAGATCATTGATGACCTGCTCGGCGCCGGCCCAGAACGCGGCGGAATCCACGCCGGAACCGGGGAGCGCCTCGTTCTCGACGAACTCGTGGAGAACGCGTGCCACCTGGAGCCCGCCGACCTGAATCCGCTCTGTCATCTACTGCCTCACTTCCGAGAAAACCGAGTGGGAAAACAGTGTCATGTTACCCGTGGGTAGCGGTGTAACCGCGCGCCGGGTCGCCCATGCCTGTGCCCGAATCCGTCGCCACGCCGAGGTGAGCTGTTCGTTGCGCCCGGCGGGTCGTGAGCCGTCGGCGGTCGGCCGGACAGCCCCTTGATCGTAACGCGCGCCGGATTTAATGTACTGATCGGAACATTTTCGGAGATGCAGGAGTCAAGGTGCCACTCACCGACAAGGTCGTTGTCGTCACCGGGGGAAGCCGGGGGCTGGGCAAACAGATGGTGCTCGCGTTCGCCGAAGCGGGCGCGGACGTGGTGATCGCAAGCCGCAAGCTGGACGGCTGCGCCGCGCTGGCCGATGAGGTGACCGAGCGGTTCGGCCGCCGCGCCCTGCCGGTGGCCTGCAACGTCAGCGACTGGTCGCAGTGCGACGCCCTGGTGCAGACCGTCTACGACACATTCGGCCGGGTGGACGTGCTGGTCAACAACGCGGGCCTCTCGCCGCTGTACCCCAGCCTGGACCAGGTCACCGAGGCGCTGTTCGACAAGGTCATCGGCGTGAACCTCAAAGGACCGTTCCGGTTGTCCGCTCTGATCGGCAGCCGGATGGCCGCCGACGGCGGCGGCTCGATCATCAACGTCTCCTCGATCGAGGCGATCCGGCCGGAACCCTTCGCGGTCCCTTATTCGGCGGCCAAGGCCGGTCTCAACGCCCTGACCGGAGGGCTGGCCCAGACGTTCGCGCCGAACGTGCGGGTCAACACCATCCAGTGCGGGCCTTTCGAAACCGACATCGCCACGGCGTGGCCGGACGAGTTGCGCGCGGAACTCACCGAACACAATGCCCTGCGCCGGGTCGGCAGGCCGGAGGAGATCGTCGGCGCGGCGCTGTTCTTCGCCACCGAGGCCTCGGCGTTCTGCACCGGCGCCACCCTCCCGATCGACGGAGGATGGCGATGAAGGCGCTGGCTTATGACGGACCGCGACAGATCTCCTACGGCGACCGGCCCGATCCCGCGCTGCCCGGCCCCGACGGCGCGATCGTCCGGGTCACCGCGGCGGGCATCTGCGGCAGCGATCTGCACATCTACGCCGGACACGGATTCGTCGCGGGCGCCGGTTACGGCGTCGGGCACGAAGCCGTCGGCGAGATCGTGGAAGTGGGGCCGTACACCCGAGGATTCTCCGTCGGCGACCGCGTGCTGGTCGCCGCCTCTGCCGGCTGCGACAGCTGCGCGCAGTGCCGAGCCGGGATCGTCACCGCGTGCGCTCGCCATCCGTTGCCGGTGGATGCCTGCTACGGGCTCGGCGGCGCACTGGCCGGATGCCAGGCCGAGTTGCTCGCCGTCCCGCACGCCGCGGGCAATCTGGCGAAGTTGCCCGACGAGGTGAGCGACACCGCCGCCGTCGTGCTCACCGACAACGCGCCCACTGCGTGGTACGGAGCCCGGCGCGCCCGGATCGCGCCGGGCGACACCGTGGTGGTGATCGGGCTCGGCCCGGTCGGTCTCATGGCGGTCCAGTCCGCGTTCGCGATGGGCGCGGCGCGGGTACTCGGCGTCGACCTGCTGGCCGAACGCCGCAAGCGCGCCGCCGAGCTCGGCGCTGAGCCGGTCGAATCGGACGATCCGAAGCAGGCGATCCGCGAAACGCTGCGCGGCGGAGCGGATGTCGCGATCGAGGCGGTCGGGGCCGACGAAACCATCAAGCTGGCGATCAGCGCCGTCGGGCACGGCGGCCGGGTCAGTGTGATCGGCGTGAGCCACAACCGGGCCTACCCGTTCCACATGATGGCGGCGCAGGTGAAGGACCTCGAATTCCACATCGGGCTGTGTTCGATCCAGTACGAACTGCCCGCGCTGCTGAAGCTCACCGCGGGCGGCAGGCTGCGGCCCGAGGCGGTGGTCACCCACCACCTTCCGATGTCCGACGGGTCCGCCGCCTACCGGATGTTCGCCGAGCGGGCCGACGGGGTGGGCAAGATCGTGCTGGACCCGTCGAAATGACCGCACCGTCCCGTAGGCGGGGCCGTCCGCCCGCGGCCGAATCGACCGCGAGCGACACCAGGGCGCGGATCGTGCGGGCCGCGATCGACCTGTTCGCCGAACGGGGCTTCCACGGCACCGGTGTGGCCGAGGTCGGCGAGCGCGCCGACGTGCAGCGCGGCGCTCTGTACTACCACATCGGTTCCAAAGAAGAGCTGCTCTGGCAGATCCTGCGCGACTACACGCAGCTCATGTTGACCGAGGCCGAACAGATCGCCGACGGGCCCGGCGATCCGGTCGCCAAGCTGCGCAAGCTGATCGACAGTCACGTGCGGCTGATCGTGCGGCATCAGCGCGAGGTGGCCATCCAGCTACGCGACGTCGGCGCGCTCACCGGCGAGCGCGCCGCGCAACTGCAAGACCTGCGCGACCGGGTGCAGCAGTGCTGGCAACGCGTCATCGACGCCGGTCACGCCGAGGGGCTGTTGCGCACCGACGACCACGTGGTCACCAACAGCGTGCTCGGCATGTTGAACACGGTGTCGTTCTGGTACCGCCCGCACGGCGGCCGCTCCCCCGGCGAGATAGCCGACATCCTCGCGACCACTTTGCTCGACGGCGTGGTGACCGGCACCGGGCGGGACACGAAAGGCTGACCGGGGCTTGGGATTTCGAGGCCGACCCGGAGCACCGGCGGAAGCTGGACTCGGCCGCGGAGTTCGTCCGCACCGAAGAAGAACTACGCCCCGGGCGACCCGGTGTATCCGAGCGGGTACCGGCCGCGCTGCGCGAGAAGGCCCGCGAACTGGTGGCCCAGCGCCTCGAGCGCATCGGCGGGAATCTCTGAGCAGGCCGCCGGAGTTCAGGATGCGCGCTGAGTGGCGGCGTCCGGGTGCGACGTGTCCGCGTACCCGGCGACGGGGCTGAGCCGCAGCACCGAGGGCATCCGGCGGGTGAGCGCGGGCGTGCCGGTGAACGCCACCCGGCCCGTCCGCAGCGCGTGCGCCAGCGGCAGCCGCCCCAGCCACACCTGGTACAGCGAGGCGACATCGGAGCTGATCGCGACGTCAACGGGATAGCCGGGATCGGATTCGCACACCGAGGGCACCCCCGCCTCGATCACGATCCAGAATCGGCGCAGGTCGTCGGTGAAACGCACGTGCAGCACGTGGCGACGGCCCGGGAACGACGAGGTGTCGACCCTGGTGTGCATCCACCACACCAGCAGAGCGGGGTCACGCTCGTCCTCGCGCGGCGTGCCGAAGGTCCAGCGCGCACCCCATTCGCCGAGGCCGAACAGGATGGGCTCCAGTTCCCGCCCGGCGTCCGTGAGCAGGTACTCGCCGACCAGTTTCTCCACGAGCCCGGCTCGCTCGAACTGCCGCAGGCGTTTGGCCAGCAGGCTGCGCGACAGGCCGGGCAGACCGCGCGCGAGGTCGTTGAACCGGGTGGTGCCCAGCAGCAGGTCGCGCAGGATCAGCAGTGACCAGCGCTCGCCCACCACGTCGAGTGCCCGGGAGATCGGGCAGTACTGGCCGTAACTCGGCGTCGAAATCGTCATGGCACCTCGCGAACGCGGTCTCGGTTCTGGACCGGGGCGGTCCACTTTCTGCACTATCCGGTTATCGCGGCCGTTCCTAACTTCGAAACATGACCACTACAGCTCCTGCCCCCACCGACACCACAACCGACTGGATCGCCAGCGCACGCCGCGTCGGCGAGGCTCTTCATCCCGAGGTCGCCGCCCGCGACCACTCCGGCGAGATCTCTCTCGCCGCGTTCGATCTCCTGCGCGAGAGCGGACTGTCCGCGGCGCTCGTCCCCGCCGAGTTCGGCGGCGGCGGGGTCACCCACCGCGAGATGGGCGCGATCCTGCGCGAGCTGGGCCGCCACGACCCCTCCACCGCGGTCGCCTTCGCGATGCACACCCACCTGGTCGCCGCCCAGGTGTGGCGGCACAACCACGGCATCGATGCCGCACCACTGTTCGCCAAGGTGGTCGCGGGTGCGATCCTGGTCAGCACCGGAGCATCGGACTGGGTCGGCTCCAACGGCCGCGCCGAGCGGGTCGACGGCGGCTACCGGGTGCACGCGCGCAAAGCGCCTGCCAGCGGATGCGAGGCGGGCACCGTCCTGGTGACCAGCGTGCGCTGGGATGACGCACCCGACGGCCCGCAGGTGCTGCACTGCGCCATCCCGTTCACCGCCGACGGCGTACGGATCGAGAAGACCTGGGACACTTTGGGTTTACGGGCGAGCGGTTCGCACACCGTGGTGCTCGACGATGTGTTCGTGCCCGACGCGGCGGTATCGCTGACCCGCCCGGCATCGGTGTGGCCGCCGTTGCTGAACGTCGTGATCGGCGCGGCGATGCCGCTGGTCATGGCGGCCTACCTCGGTATCGCCGACGGCGCGGTCGATATCGCGACCACGCTCGCCGCCGGGCGGGCCGACGCGCCGACCGTCCAATTGGCCGGCGAGATGGCCACCGCGCACACCACCGCGGGCGACCTCGTCGACGCCATGTTCACCGGATCGGAGAACCTGCACTTCGCCAACACCGATCAGTACGCGAGCCGGACGCTCAGCCGTAAGACCGCCGCGGCGGACGCACTCGTGCACACCGTGCGCCTGGCCATCGAAACCGTTGGCGGACTCGGCTATTCGCGCGACTGCGAGCTGGAGATGCGCTACCGCGACGTGCACGGCTGCCTGTTCCACCCGCTGCCGCGGGCCAAGCAGACCCACTTCACGGGCCACGTCCTGCTCGGACACTCCCCGATCGGATGACGTTCTTCCGTCGACGCCACCCCCCGCTCGCCCCCATAATCGGATGGGGGCGAGTTTCCCTGAACACTCCGAGGAGAATCCATGGCGTCCGCACGGGGCATCGCTCGATCGCCGATCACCTGGGCCGTCGTGGCGTTGCTGATCGTGGGGCTGGGCGCGGGACTGGCCGTTTTCCAGCCATGGCGGCTGTTCACCGACACCACCGTGCAGGAGGCCGCACCGTCGGCATCCCCGGCGCCGGGTCCGGGCGGGACCGAAGCCCAGCCGCGCACCATCGCCCGGGGCAGGTTCATCTCGCACGAGCACGCCACCGCGGGCACCGTCGCGGTCCTGCGACTGGCCGACGGCAGCAGAGTGCTGAGACTGGAAGACCTCGACACCTCCGACGGCCCCGACCTGCACGTCTGGCTCACCGACGCGCCGGTGCGCGAAGGCCGCGACGGGTGGTTCGTCTTCGACGACGGCAGTCACACCGACCTGGGCAGGCTCAAAGGCAACCAGGGCAACCAGAACTACCCCATCCCCGCCGACGCCGACCTGGCCCGGTTGACCAGCGTCGCGATCTGGTGCGACCGGTTCAACGTCTCCTTCGGCGCCGCCGAACTGCGACCGGCCTGACCGCCGGATCACCCTCCGTAGCACCGCCCAAAAAATGACCCGACAACGGCGGGTGCGCTGTGCCACCATGTGTTTCGACACCGGCCACCACCTCGAGGTGGCCGCCGAGCAGTGGAGAGGAGGGGCGGCAGTGATTCCGGAGACGACGAAGCGAATGAATACCCTCGCGGCGCGATCGTCGGCCGCGGGCGACGCGATCGGCAGGCCGTTGCGCGCACGGCGCGGCGAACCGGTCGACAGCCGCCTCCAGATCCTCGGCTGATCGCCGCATCGCTCTCCTCCTTCGCTCGAATCCGCACGAAACATGGTGATTCCCATGACGTTCCGCCGTGCCGCCGATCAGGCGGCGACAACCGCAGACAACTGGATACACAGCGGGGTACTCGTCCTGAACGCCTCCTACGAGGCGCTCGACGAGATCAAGGCCGACCGGGCCGTCGTGCTGCTGGTCGCCGGCGCCGCGGAGACCGTGGCCGACCGCAGGCCGCACTTCCCGATCCGGTCACGGCACGTGGAAATCGCTCTGCCACAGACCATTCGATTGCTGCGCTACGTCTACCTCGAGCACGCCGTGCTGGTGCACGACGAGAGCAGGGCAACCCTGGCGGGCGTGCTGCGTCGCGACCGGAACCGGTGCGGCTACTGCGCCGGGTGGGCGCGCACCGTGGACCACATCCGGCCGCGGTCGAGGGGCGGCCCGAACACCTGGGGCAACCTCGTGGCCTGCTGCGCGCCGTGCAACACGGCCAAGGCGGACCGCACCCCGGAGGAGGCGGGCATGCGCCTGCTCTGGGAGCCGAAGGCCCCTACCCATCGGATCCGGCAGCAGCGCCGGATCTGGAAGCAACTCGCCGCGACCTGACCACGAGCCGAGAAAGGAGAAGATCGCGATGACGAGCGCCGAGACCACCGCCGTCGCGGAGCCGACCCTGGCCGACCTGCTCCCGCTCTCGGATTCCCGAGGGTGGCACCGGGCGGCCTGCCGCGGCGACCCGAACCACGAAGCCTGGTTCCCGTACCCGTCACAGGACTTCGACTACGCCCGGGAAGTCTGCGCGCGCTGCCCGATCCGGGATGCCTGCGGTGACTTCGCCGCGCGCACCGGGCAATCCGGCGTCTGGGGCGGGCACGAGTTCGACCGCGGACGGGTGATCCGCCACTGAGCGGTCCCGCCGTCGTGCCGTGCGGCACGGCGGCGGGCCAACACGACCGCGCGCACCCGCGCCGGTATCGGGGAGCCTCGCCGACTTCGTTCGGCGCCGCTGACCATACACTGACCGCGTGGGCACTCATCGCAGCGCAACCAGATCCCGGGGCGTCAGCAAAGGTCCGGTTATCGCAGTGGTCGTCGTTGCGTTACTGGCCGCGATCGTCGTCGTCTGGTTCCAGCTGCGCGATCGCGCGGCGAACCAGGACAGTGCGGCGGCGGCCGAATGCGTCGAGGGGCCCGCGACACTCTCCGTGACGGCCGATCCCGGCATCGCCGCGCAGGTGCGGGCCGCCGCGGACAGCTACAACGCCACCCGGCCGAAAGTACGCGACCACTGCGCGCGGGTCGAGGTGACCGCACAGCCGTCCGCGGCCGTCGTCGCCGCGTTCACCAGCGGCAAGCCATGGGACAAGGCGCTCGGCCCGCAGCCGGCGCTGTGGATCGCCGATTCGACCCGTTCCATCGAGTCCATGCGGGTGCCCGGCCTGATCGAGGGCACGCCGGTACCCATCGCCACCAGCCCGATCGTGCTCGCGATGCCCGAGGACCTGCGTCGCGCGCTGGAGCAGGCCGACGTGTCCTGGGCCGACCTGCCGCGGCTGCAGCAGGGCTCGCTCGCCGATGTCGGCCTGAACGGATGGGGCGGGCTACGGATGGCCCTGCCCGCGGGTGACGCCACGCTCGCCGCGGCCACGGCGGTCGGCTCCGCGGTCTCGGGCGCGGAGCCGCTCAGCGAGCAGGCGGCGCAGTCCGGTCAGGTGGTCGCCGCGATCTCCGGGCTCGCCGCCGACGCTCCCGAGGCGTCCGACACCACGGCCGCGCTGACCGAGCTCACGGCGCAGGACGCGCCCATGCACGCGATAGCCGCTACCGAGCAGCAACTGAAGGGTCTGCCCGGCGTCGTGGCGTTCCGCCCCGCCGGGTCCGCACTCGTGGCCGATTACCCGGCCGCGTTGATGTCCGGCGCGTGGGTGGACAAGACGCAGAATCTCATCGCCGGACGGTTCACCGACTATCTACGCAAGCCCGAGCAGGCGCAGGCCTTCGTCACGGCGGGATTCGCCGCCGCGCCGCAGACCGCGGCCGCCGTCCCGCCCCGTGGCGCGCTCGACAAGGTCCGCGCCACGCTGGCGAATCCGGTACTCGGCGTGCGCTCCACCGTCCTGGTCGACGTGTCGGCGTCGATGGGGACGGCGGAGGGCGCCACGACGCGTCTGGCGAACGTTCTGGCCGCGCTGAATTCCACGATGACGGTCATGCCGCCGGAGTTCGGACTCGGCGTGTGGACCTTCGGCAAGAACCTCGACGGCACTACTCCGTACCGGGTGGCCGCCGCCACCGCCCCGCTGACCACCGACCAGCGCACGAAGATCGGCACCGCGCTGACCGCGGTGCGCCCGAGCGAGAGCCGGTCGGATCAGGCTTACCCGTCGCTGATCGCGGCGTACAAGAGCGCCGTCGCCGGGTCCACGCCGGGCCGCACCAATTCGGTGCTGCTGATCACCGACGGACCCGACGACGATTCCACGGTCACCGGCACCCAACTGGCCGCGGACATCGCCGCGGCGACCGACCGCACCCGGCCGGTGCGCGTCGACGTCATCGTGGTCGGCGGCAGCGGCACCCAGACCCTCCAGGCCCTGGCGCGGCAGACCGGCGGGAACTACACCCGCCTGGCCACCTCCGACGACATCGGTTTCGGCTCCGCGGTCGTCCAGGCGCTCACCACGCCGTAGCGCGCCGCCCGCGCGAAGACAGAACTGCCGCCTCGCACTATAGACAGCCGCTATTGGTAAGTCTAAACTTACGGTTCGTGGGGACTTACCGAGATGCGGCGCTGTCCGCGCTGGGTGACCCGACGAGGCGGGCGATCTTCGAGCGCCTCGGCAAGGGGCCGTGCGCGGTAGGGCAGCTGGCCGCGGATCTGCCGGTGAGCAGGCCCGCGGTATCGCAGCACCTCAGGGTGCTGGAACAGGCCGGATTGGTGACCCACGAGGCGGTCGGCACCCGCCGGGTGTACCGCTTGAATCCCACCGGTATCGACGCGCTGCGCGTGTACTTCACGCGGTTCTGGACCACCGCGATGTCGGCTTTCCAGGACGAAGCAGGCCGGAGGGCCGCCGAAGAACCAGCTACCGACCAGGAGCAGTCATGACACAGCAGGCCAGCGACAAGGACGTACGCGTCGAACTCGTCGTCGACGCACCCATCGAGACCGCCTACGACGTGTTCACCACCGGCATCGACAGCTGGTGGCCGCGCGAGCACCATATCGGCGCGGGCCGGCTCGCCGAGGAGGTGATCGAGCCGCGCGTGGGCGGCCGTTGCCTCGGTCGCGAGGACGACGGCACCGAATGTCCATGGGGCACCGTGCTGGTGTGGCAGCCGCCGACCCACTTCGCGTTCTCCTGGGCGATCGGCCTGGACTGGAAGCACGAAACCGATCCGGAGCGGGCCAGCCGCGTCGATGTCACCTTCTCGGCGGTCGCTCCCGACCGCACCGCCGTCACGCTGGTGCACTCCGGTTTCGATAAGCACGGACCGGGCTGGGAGTCCATGCACGACGCCGTGGGTAGTCCGGGTGGTTGGCCGGACCTGGCGAACACCTATGCAAAAGTGGCCGCCACGCGGTGAGGTCGATACGCGACCGGACCGGCGGTCAGTCCGCGTACGCCTCCAGCGGTGGACAGGCGCAAACCAGGTTCCGGTCGCCATAGGCGCCGTCGATCCGGCGCACCGGCGGCCACACCTTCGCCCTGGCATGCCCGAGACCTCGGGGATACACGGCGACTTCCCGGCTGTAGGGGTGTTCCCACTCCCCCACCAGCGACGCCGCGGTGTGCGGCGCCCCACGCAGCGGGTTGTCGGTCACCGGCCACACGCCCGCGGCGACCTGGGCGATCTCCGCGCGGATCGCGATCATCGCCTCGATGAAATCGTCCAGCTCGGCGAGGTTCTCGCTCTCGGTGGGCTCCACCATCAACGTACCGGCCACCGGAAAGCTCATGGTCGGCGCGTGGAACCCATAGTCCGCCAAGCGTTTTGCCACATCGTCGACGGTGACGCCGGTTCGCTTGGTGATCTCGCGCAGGTCCAGGATGCACTCGTGCGCCACCATGCCGCGCTCGCCGGTGTAGAGCACCGGGAAGTACTCGTCCAGCCGCCGCGCGATGTAGTTGGCCGAAGCGATCGCCGACAGCGTGGCGCGGCGCAGCCCATCGGCGCCCATCATGCGGATGTAGGCCCAGGTGATCGGCAGAATGGAGGCGGAGCCGTACTTCGCGGCCGACACCGCGTGCGACCCCGCTTCCAGCGGGTCGCCGGGCAGATACCGCGCCAGGTGCGCGCGCACCGCGACCGGACCGACGCCGGGACCGCCGCCGCCGTGCGGGATGCAGAACGTCTTGTGCAGATTCAGGTGGCTCACGTCGCCGCCGAACCGGCCCGGCCGGGCGAGGCCGACCAGGGCGTTCAGGTTCGCGCCGTCCACGTAGACCTGACCGCCCGCGTCGTGCACCAGCGCGCACAATTCGGCGACCTCGTGCTCGTAGACGCCGTGCGTGGACGGGTAGGTGATCATGATGCAGGCCAGGCGATCGGCGTGATCGGCGATCTTGGCGCGCAGGTCGTCGAGGTCGACGTCGCCGTTGGCGCGACACTTCACCACCTCCACGCGCAGCCCGGCCATGGCCGCCGACGCCGCGTTGGTGCCGTGCGCGCTGGACGGGATGAGACAGGTGTCGCGGTGGGTGTCGCCGCGATCGAGGTGGTAGCGCCGGATCGCCAGCAGCCCCGCGTACTCGCCCTGGCTGCCCGCGTTCGGCTGCAAGCTCACCGAGTCGTAGCCGGTGATGTCCGACAGCCACCGTTCCAGGTCCGCCACCACCCGCAGCAGGCCGGGCGCGTCCTCGACCGGCGCGTAGGGATGCACGCGCGCGAAACCGGGCCAGGTGATGGCCTCCATCTCCGCGGTGGCGTTGAGCTTCATGGTGCAGGAGCCGAGCGGAATCATGCTGCGGTCCAACGCGATGTCTTTGTCGGACAGTGCGCGCAGATACCGCAGCATCGCCGTCTCGGTCCGGTACTTCGTGAACGCGGCGTGCGCCAGGAACTCCGAGGTCCGGCTCTCGATCGCCGCGACCGGCGCGGGCGCCCCCGGCTCGGACGACACCGCGGTGCCGAAGGATTCGAGCACGGCCGCGACATGCGCGTCGGTGGTCGCCTCGTCGCAGGCGATGCCGACGTGGTCGGCGTCCACCAGGCGCAGATTGATGCCGCGCGACTTCGCTTTCGCCACAACGGCTTCCGCGCCGCCGGGCACGTGCGCGAGCACCGTGTCGAAGAAGCTGTCGTGCACCACCGCGCCGTCCAGCCCGGCCGCGATCGCCGCGGCGTGCGCGTGCACCCGGCGGGCGATCGCCCGCAGCCCTTCGGCACCGTGGTAGGAGGCGTACATCGCGGCCACGACGGCCAGCAGCACCTGCGCTGTGCAGATGTTGGAGGTCGCCTTCTCCCTGCGGATGTGCTGCTCGCGGGTCTGTAAGGCGAGCCGGTAGGCGACGGCGCCGTCCGCGTCCACCGAGACGCCGACCAGGCGGCCGGGCAGCTGGCGGGCCTGCGCTTGCCGCACCGCGAGGTATCCGGCGTGCGGGCCGCCGAAACCGAGCGGGACACCGAAGCGCTGGGTGGTGCCGAAGCATACGTCGGCGCCCTGCTCACCGGGCGGCGTGATCAGCGTCATCGCCAGCAGATCGGCCCCGACCGCGACCAACGCGCCCCGATCGTGTGCCGCGGCGATCAACTCGGTCAGGTCCACGACGCGACCGGAAGCCCCGGGAGTCTGCGCCAGCACACCGAAGAACTCTCCGTCGGGCAGCTCTCCGGCGGACAGGTCCGCCTCCACGATCTCCAGGCCCAGCGGCTCGGCCCGGGTGTAGAGCACCGTTCTGGTCTGCGGGAACAGGTCGCGGTCGATGATCAGGCGTGCAGACTTCGATCGGCCCGCCCGGCGCAGCAGTGTCATGGCCTCGGCGGCCGCGGTGGCCTCGTCCAGCATCGACGCGTTGGCGACGTCCATGCCGGTCAGCTCCGACACCATGGTCTGGAAGTTGAGCAGCGCCTCGAGCCTGCCCTGGCTGATCTCGGGTTGATAGGGCGTGTAGGCGGTGTACCAGGCCGGATTCTCCAGCAGATTGCGCACCAGCACCGGCGGGGTCAGCGTGTCGTAGTAACCCAGCCCGATCATCGAGGTGGCCACGGTGTTGGTCCCGGCGAGCTCGGCGAGTTCGGCGAGCACCTCGTGCTCGGAGCCCGCCGCGGGCAGCCCGGCCAGGCCGTCGCCGTCCAGGATGCTCGCGGGCAGCGCGACGGCAGCCAGCTCGTCCAGCGACGACACGCCGACGACGTCCAGGATCCGGGCCAGTTCCTCCCGGTCGGGTCCGATATGGCGGTCGGCGAACGAGCGAGTCACAACAGCTCCCAAGGTCGGGCGGGGTCGACCAGGCGGTCGACGGGTACCGGCCCTCCCCCTCTGTCGTGGCGCCTGAGAGATTCGGGTCCCGCGACCGGTGGCCGAGACCCTTTCCCCATGGGCGGGCGGCTCGAAGCCGCCGCTTTCCAGAGGCGTCGAAGCCCGCACGGTCCTTTTTGCCTGAGAGATTGACGGGGAGGTGCTGCTCCTTCGGCGCTCGGACTCGTTTCCGGACCGAGGCTCTCCCGCACGGCGGCGACGCACCGTCAGTCTAAGCCGACGACACGCCGGAGCGCGCCACCGGACCCCGCGCGCACCGTGTCGTTCTGGTCACTCGGGGGACCGAGCGGGCATCACCCGTCAGATGGCGAGTCCGGCGCGCAGCCGCGCAGCCGCCAGCACGATCGACTTCGCTTGGATGCCCACCAGACGGGCCAACGGCACCGCGACACCGGGTGCGTTCTGCTCCACGTCGGTGCACCATTGATCGAATACCGCGGCGAACCGGTCGCGCTCGGCGGCCAGCGCCGTACCGCCGCCGAGCGCGTATTCGTCCTCCAGCAGGCGCAGCAGCATGCCGCCCAGCCGCAGGCGCAGCATCGCGGTCCAGTCGTACTGCTCGACGAAGATCTCCCCCCGGGTCGCGATCCGATTTCGTTGCGGCACCGACTGTCTGCTCACGGCGAGACCCGGCAGCCCGGCGACCAGCGCACGCACCGACCGTTCGAACGGACTGCGACCGCTCAATGTGCCGTCGACGCGAGCGAGCACCTCGGAGGCGACCTCGGCCATAGCCCGGTAGTCGGCGGCGGTAGCGTCGAGCAGGTCGCCCAGCACTCGGTCGCCCGCCGAACCGTCGCCGATCCGCGAGTCCACCCAGAGCGGCAACTCGCAGACCAGGATCGCCGTGCCGTAGCGCGCGGCGTAGTCCCGGCAGCCGCCCCCGCCCAGCGCGGTGACCGAGTCGAGGCCCTGGGCCGCGAGCAGATCCGCCATCGCCTCGAACAGCGGCAGCTCGAAGACTCCCGGAGCGAGCGTGCGGGCGCCCGGCGCGTCGGGTTCGCCCTGGTAGATCGGCACGCCGGCGGCGGAGAGGCCTGCGGTCAACGCCGACCAGTACCCGGGATCACCGCCAGAGGTGTAGAAGAAGCCGCCGCCGAACTCCGCGTTGTGCAGGGAGGCGATCAGCGCGGGCCGCGTGCGGTCGATCAGCGCCATCATCGCCTGCGTCTCCGGCAGCGGCACCCCGACGCGCCGGCCGCGCCATTCGGTGGGGAAACACCATTCCGGTTGTTCGGCCGCGGGCGGCCGGTAGAAGCCGCGGGCGACGCCGGTTCTGGTGTGCGGTCCGGCGAACCACCCCTCGTTCAACCGCGTTCCGTCCGGATCTACGCACAGCAGGAAATGCCACGTGGCGCCCACGGTCACCGTCTCGTCCGCGGCCATCCGGCCGAGCAGATGGCGAATCGTGGCCATGCCGATGGGCTCGTTCGGATGCGGATTGCCGAAGACCAAGATATGCCGGTCGCCGGATCCGACCGTCACCTCCCGAATCGGGTCACCGCCGCGCGAACGTCCTAGCTCGGTGATCGAGATCCGGTCCGGATGACCGGCCGCGAGAGTGTCGGCGAAGGCATTCAGTTCGTCGACGGTCGGAAACGCGTCGATCCGCTCGATCGGCCCGACGAGCCCGGTGATATCGCGTGCCTGCACCGCGCCCCCTCTCGCTGCCGCCCCGGCCCTTGCCCGCCACCGACGGCGCTGTCACGCACCACGGCCGGGGAGGCTGCACGCCTTGCCCGGCCGTGAAAGCGTTGTGCGAATCCTAGCCCGTCTTGCGGTTCATCCGCGCCTTACGACGGAACGACAGCTCGTCCTCCGGACGCTCGGTGATCGCCGACGCGCGCTCCGCGGGGAAGTTCGCGATGGCGCCGGTCAGCTCGCGCATGGCGCCGCTCACGGCGATCCCGAACACACCCTGCCCGCCCTGCAGTAAATCGACGACCTCCTCGGCCGACGTGCACTCGTACACCGAGGTGCCGTCGGAGAAGAGGGTGATTCCCGCCAGGTCCTGCACGCCGCGGCTGCGCAGATGATCGACGGCGATCCGGATGTTCTGCAGCGAGATGCCCGCGTCGAGCAGCCGCTTGACGATCTTCAGGACCAGGATGTCCTTGAACGAGTACAGCCGCTGGCTGCCCGAACCCGCGGCGCTCCGGATGGAAGGCACCACCAAACCGGTGCGCGCCCAGTAGTCGAGCTGCCGGTAGGTGATTCCGGCTACCTGACACGCACTGGGAACGCGATAGCCGACCATGTCGTCAGGTACCGAGTCGTCGGGGAACAGTCCTGGCTGTACCACATCCTGCGATTGCTCTGCCACTGACCACTCCCTTGCTTCGCCGACGCATTCCCAGCCTCATCGATGACCCGGCGCCGTCACCGACCGAATCGGTGCGGATTCGGCCGAAACGGTCGTGGCCCAACTGTCGAGATTACTCCCCACGATTGTCCAGCCCGCGGCGTCATCGAGCCAAACGCGACGCGCGGGGAAAGTCTCGACCTCTACTTCAGCTATCGGTCGCCTTGAAGTCGTCGGGAGACACCGACTCCAGGAATTCCTTGAACTTCTCCACCTCGTCCTCGCGCTCGTCCGGCATGACGAGACCGGCTTCCTCGAGAACCGACTCCTCGGCATGGATCGGGCAACCCACCCGCAAGGCGATCGCAATCGAATCCGATGGCCGCGCCGAAATCCGCAGATCGTTCTCGAAGACGAGATCCGCGTAGAAGGTGCCCTCCTGCAGATCGACGATCCGCACTTCCTTCAATGTGTGCCCCAGCTCGGTGATCAGGATCTTGATCAGGTCGTGGGTCAGCGGGCGGATCGGGGTCACCCCCTCCTGCTCGAGGACGATCGCCGTCGCCTCGGCTTGCCCGA
The DNA here is from genome assembly GCF_044548645.1 of Nocardia sp. NPDC051929. Lineage (NCBI taxonomy): Bacteria > Bacillati > Actinomycetota > Actinomycetes > Mycobacteriales > Nocardiaceae > Nocardia > Nocardia sp. NPDC051929. The sequence goes on from NZ_JBIUCG010000033.1 coordinate 69,694, forward strand.
TCCAGATCGGCAGATACCGGTCGCCCGCCACTTCGCGGAGCAACAGCACGGGCTGGTTCTGTGGCTGCTCGACACGGATGCCGATCACGCGCATTTCGCTCATCGCACTGCCTCCCATACTCGCCGCCGGCCCGGCATGACCGCCGCAGAGCTCGCCGTACCACGAGTCTAGGCGAACCCGCACCGGTCCAGCGATCCGTCTGCACAGCAGAAATCAGGGTGTCCGTTCGCCGGAACCTACGGACCGTGGCCCCTCGGGGGGTCAGCCCCCGAGCGAGCCCCGGACCGAGGACTTGACCAGACAGGTGTGCAGGGTCAGCGACAGCGCGGCCAGTTCACGCACCGTCTCTTCCGCGCGGGCGCGCGCACCCGCGTCCCGGCTCTTCGCGATCGGGGCGACGATCTGCGCCACGAGCGCGGCCTCCCGGTCGGCGGCAAGCTTGAACGCACGCAGATGCCGTGCCTCCAAACCGAATTCGGCCATCGCCCGCGCGGTCTTGGCCAGCGTGACCGCGTCCGCGTCGAAGTACCCCGCCGGGCCGGGTGTGATCAGATTGGCCCGGATGAGGTCGCCCAGGAACTTCTCCTCGATCCCGGCCTGGTCGAGCAGATCGGCCCGGGTGACCCGGATTTCGTGATCGAACCGCAGATCATCCGGGGAGATCTCGCTCGGCACGACGCCGAGCCTACGAGGCGCGGCCACCGGGCGCACGCCACGTTCGGAAGCACCCACGGCCGGTTCCGCATCGGGCGTGCCGCGCCCGGACTCCGGCGCACCAGGGCGGACGGAGTGCGCTCGGGCGCGGGCTTCCCGCACACCGAGCGTCGCCGCACCGCTATCGATTGCCTCGAGCTGCTCCTTGATCACCTTCAGCGGGAGGTATTGATCGCGCTGCGCGGTCAATACGAACCGGAGCCGTTCCACATCCGCCACGGAGAACCTGCGGTAGCCCGAAGGCGTCCGCTCCGGCCGGATCAGGCCCTCCGCTTCCAGGAAGCGGATCTTGGAGATGGTGACGTCGGGAAAGTCGGGGCGCAGCAGGTCGAGCACGGAGCCGATCGACATCCCTCCGCGTGCCCACTGCGCCGCACCGGTCACAGCGCCAGGTCCTTCATGACTCCGAGCCTTTCATGAGTGCGCGACCCGGCACCGACGCCGTCATAGACTCCCCGCGCCCGCCGACGAGTCGGTCACCTGGGCGCGCGGTCCGGTGAGGAACACCAGCCGGAACTTGCCGATCTGGACCTCGTCACCGTTCTGCAGTTCGGAGGAGTCCACCGGCTCCCGGTTCACATACGTGCCGTTCAGGCTGCCCACGTCGACGACCTGGAAGGAATCGTCATCCTGACGGAACTCGGCGTGCCGACGGCTGACGGTGACGTCGTCGAGAAAGATGTCACTGTCGGGGTGGCGCCCCGCCGACGTGGTCGGCTGATCCAGCAGGAACCGCGAGCCCGCGTTCGGGCCGCGCTTGACGACCAGAAGGGCCGCGCCCACGGGCAGACCCTCGACCCCTTGGACCGGCTGTTCGCCGGTCGGCTCTCCGGAGCGCGACGCGTCGACCTCGTTCAGGAAATCCGCGCGGAAGACCGACGTCGTCTCGGCCGCGGTCTCCCCGTAACCCGGGTCTTTGTTCTCGCTCACCGTTTCTCTCCTCCTCGAACCTGATTATCCCTGCAAGCAGGTGATACCTCTGGTACCACGACCTGCCGTCGAGTCACTAGATTCCCGGCACAGCCGCCGGGTGCATCTGTTGGCATTGACCGTACCCTGCCGGGCCGCACCCGTGCAGGTAGAACTGGGAAGGCTGCTTCAGCCCCCGATAACTCCTTGATAACCTGCGGCATCCAGCAGTTCACCGAGCGTCGCGTCGAGACTCGCCGCATCGCCCACCTCCAACTCGAACAGCCATCCGTCACCGTAGGGATCGGCGTTCAACGTCTCCGGCTCCGAGTTCAGCAAGTCGTTCACCGCAACGACTTTCGCGCTCAGCGGCGCGTAGATGTCGGACACGCTCTTGGTCGACTCCACCTCCGCGATGCTGTCCGCGGCGACCACCTCCGCGTCCGCCTCGGGCAGCTGCACGAACACAACGTCACCGAGTTGAGACTGGGCGTAGTCGGTGATGCCCACCCGCACCCGGGTCGGGGCGATCCGGCGTACCCACTCGTGCTCCTCGGTGTAGCGCAGATCCTCGGGGGTCTGGGTCACAGGCCGTCCTTTCGTTTGAACGTTGCACGCAAACTCTATCGGCTACGCCGTCCGATGCCCCACAGCCGGTATCGCTCTTGCGACCGCGATGGCTTTGCCGGTGTACAGCACGCCGGTCCAGACGTAGACCGCGGTGCCCCAGATCAGTAGTGCCCCGCCGAAGGCGCGCCCGAAACCGGCGGCAGCCCAGTCCATCTGCCCCGCCAGCAGCCAGGGCAGCGCGGACATCAGCGCGAAGGTGGCCGCCTTGCCCAGGTAGATCACCTCCGGCGGGGGCAGGTCGCGGCGCTTGTACACCGACAACGTCGCGGTCAGCACGAGGTCGCGGCCGACCAGGATCGCCGCGACCCACCACGGGATCAGGCCGCGGATCACGAAAGCCGCCAGCGTGGCGACCAGATAGAGCCGGTCGACGAACGGATCCAGCAGTGCTCCCAGCCGTGAGGACTGCCCCAGCAGCCGGGCGAGTTTGCCGTCCAGGAAGTCGGTGACGCCGCTGACGACCAGCAGGGCGAACGCCCAGCCATCGGCCCGCTCGATCAGCAGCAACCACAGGAACAGCGGGACGCCCAACAGGCGCAGCACGCTCAGCACGTTCGGCACGGTCAGGATGCGGTCGGCGAAGACTCCCCGCACTCCGCCGTCGGCGGCGCGTTCCTCCGGTTGGGCTGTGCCCGATTCGGTTGTCACGCCCCGTGCATACCCCACCGACCCCGTTCCTCGCCATCTTCGCGGGCCGAATTTTCCGGATATCGACGCGGCATGCCCGTGCGAGGATGGTTCCCGCCACAGCGCGACGGTGACAGAATGATTTGGAATATTTCTCACTATGTGGCCGGTGAGCGAGAGGAAGTCATGTCCGCATTCGACTACGACGTGGTGGTGATCGGCTCCGGCTTCGGCGGCAGCGTCAGCGCCCTGCGGCTCACCGAGAAGGGTTACCGCGTCGGGGTGCTCGAGGCAGGCCGCCGATGGAACGCCGAGGACATCCCGCGCACGAACTGGAATGTGCGCAAATCGATCTGGGCGCCGCGCCTGGGCCTCACCGGTCCGCAGCGGATCAGTCTGCTCGGCAAGTGCGCCGTGTTCTCCGGCGCCGGGGTCGGCGGCGGCTCGCTGATCTACGGGAACACGCTGTACGAGCCCCTGCCGAACTTCTACACCGACCGGCAGTGGGCGCACATCACCGACTGGCGCGCGGAACTGGCGCCGTACTACGACCAGGCCAAGCGCATGCTCGGCGTCGCGCCCAACCCGCGCACGACCCCGGCCGACGAGGTGATCCGGGAGATCGCCGAGGACCTCGGTGTGGCCGACACCTACCATCCGACCGATGTCGGCGTGTTCTTCAACGAGAGCGATCCGGGCACGGAGGTCGACGATCCCTACTTCGGCGGCGCGGGTCCCCGCCGCAACGGCTGCGTGCACTGCGCGCGCTGCTTCACCGGGTGCCCGCACAACGCCAAGAACACCACCACCACGAACTATCTCTACCTGGCCGAACAGGCCGGTGCGCAGGTTCACCCGCTGACCACGGCCACCGCCGTGCGGCCGCTGCCCGGCGGCGGATACGCCGTCGACACCGAGCGGTCCGGCCGCTGGATCCGCAAGCAGCGCAGAACCTTCACCGCCGAGCAGGTGGTGTTCGCCGGCGCCGCGCTCGGCACCCAGAAGCTGCTGCTCGAGATGCGGGACGACGGCGTGCTGCCGCACCTGTCGCCCCGGCTCGGCGAACTGACCCGGAGCAACTCCGAGGCCATCCTCAACGTGGTCAGCCGCGCCCGCCGCGACTTCGCCGAGGGCATCGCGATCACCTCATCGATCCACCCGGAGCCCGACACCCACGTCGAGGTGTGTCACTACGGCAAGGGTCAGAACGCGCTGTTCCCGATGTCGGTGCCGATCGTGGACGGCGGCGCGTTCCGCTTCCTGCGCTTCCTGCTGGCGATCCTGCTGCACCCGCTGGTGTTCCTGCGCAGCCTGAACGCACGGCACGCCTCGGAGAAGTCGGTGATCCTGCTGATCATGCAGTCGCTGGACAACTCGCTGACCTCGTTCCGCCGGCGCGGGCGGCTGCGCACCAGGCAGGGCACCGGCGAGCCGAACCCGACCTGGATCCCCCTGGCCCACGACATCGGCAGACGGTTCGGCGCCAAGGTCGACGGCGACACCCACGGGCTGATCATGGACGTGTTCGACATCCCGGCCACGGCCCACTACATCGGCGGATGCGTGATCGGCGAGAGCCCGCGCAGCGGCGTGGTCGACCCGTACCAGCGGGTCTACGGTCATCCCGGCCTGCACGTGGCGGACGGCTCGGCGGTGACCGCCAATCTCGGCGTGAACCCGTCGCTGACGATCACCGCGCAAGCCGAGCGCGCGATGGCGTTCTGGCCCAACCGCGACGAACCCGACCCGCGGCCGGAACTGGGGTCGGCCTACCGGCGGATCGCTCCGGTGCCGCCGGCGCGACCGGCGGTGCCCGCCGAGGCGCCGGGCGCGCTGCGGTTGCCGATCGAGCCCGCGTCGCCCCGTACCCAGGTGAAGTGAGGCCGACACCACGCGGCATGAACGGTCGCTGGAGGCTAGCGTGATCCGTTGTGTCAGACAGTGGTATCGATCTGCGCTCCTACGTGCCCGCGGAGGAGGTGCGCGCCCGCGGACGCGCGTTGCGTGAGCGGGTTCCGGTCAGCGCAAGGGATCGGGCGGCCACCGGAGTACGGCGTCCGAGCGTGTTCGATTTCGTCGCGATGAGCAATGCGGGCAGGCTGGAGCACCTCATACCGCTGCGGATCGGGCGGATGATCGCCTCGCCGTTCACCTTCTATCGGGGCGCGGCGGGGTTGATGGCGGCCGATCTGGCAGGTGGCCCGGACAGTGGGCTCACCGCCCAGCTGTGCGGTGACGCGCACGCGGCCAACTTCGGCCTGTACGGCACCGCGCGCGGCGAGATCATCATGGACATCAATGATTTCGACGAGACTGTGCCCGGTCCGTGGGAGTGGGATCTGGAGCGCCTCGCGGCCAGCCTGGTACTGGCCGGGCGGGAGGCGGGCGCCGACGAGGACGAGTGCCGCACCGCCGCGCGCGACGCCGCCCGTTCTTACCGCCTGGCCGTGGCGGATCTGGCCGCGATGCCGTTCATGGCGTCCTGGTCCGCGCTGCCCGACGAGTCGGTGCTCGCCAGGGCCGAGGCCGACGACCTGCTCGACGACTTCAAGAAGGCGGCCAAGAAGGCGCGCAAGAACACCAGCGCCAAGGTGGTGGCCAAGTGGACCGAGCACCTCGAGGACCACCAGACCGGTATCCGCAAGCACCGCTTCGTCAGCGATCCGCCGATTCTGACCGCGGTGGACGAGCGCGTCGCGGAGGCGGTGATCGGCGGGCTGGAGCGCTATGCCGACACCTTGCCCGAGTCGCGGCGCAATCTCCTGGCCCGGTTCGCCGTGTCCGACATCGCGTTCCGGATCGTCGGGACCGGCAGCGTCGGGCTGCGCAGCTATCTCGCGCTGCTGCACGGCAACGACGGCGAGGCGCTGGTCCTGCAAGTGAAGCAGGCCGCGGCAGCGGCGCTCGCCCCGTTCCTGCCGACGGCCGCCGTACGGCACGAGGGTGAGCGAATCGTGCGAGGCGCCAGGCTTGTTCAGTCCGAGTCGGATCTCCTGCTCGGGTGGACGTCCCTCGACCCGGTCGGCGACGGCGTCGAAATGCCGTTCATCGTCCGGCAATTCCGCAATATGAAGGGCGGCATCGATCCCGCCGAGTTGCCCGCGGACGACCTCGACGACTACGGGCGGCTGGCGGGCGCGCTGCTGGCCAGGGCCCATTCCCGGTCGCTGGATCCGCGCTTGCTGTCGGGATATCTGGACGGCGACGAACGCTTCGACGACGCGGTCGCCGCGTTCGCGGTGCGTTACGCCGACCGCACCGAAGCCGACCACGCCGAACTGGCCGGGGCCGTGCGTGCGGGCCGGATCGCCGCCGAGGAACCGGAGTAGCCCGGCCGCAGTGCCTCGCGCCCGACACGCCGTCCGTCGGCACGGGCGCGGCGAATCCGTTGCGGCACCTCGTATCCTGTCCACTGTCGAGTGTCGACGTGAAGGGTGGCCGCCAATGCTCGTGCGAGTCCAGAACGCCGCAGGTACCAATGCCGAGCGGGTGCTGATCGATTGGCTGCGCACCTGGAAGGACCCCGGGAGTCCGCACGGTGTCGCGACGATCACCTGCAGCTTGTTCCACAAGGATCGGCTGCACCAATTCGACGCCGTGGTCTGGACCCCGACCAGCTGCGTGGTGATCGAGGCCGATGCACTGGTCGCCCGCCAGGATGGCGTGCTGGAGGTCCCGCTCAACGGCGAGTGGACGATCAACGGCGAGCCGGTGGCGATGGAGAGCCGCGACCGCAGCACGCCGCTGGACAAATCCCGCGAGCACACTTTCGCGTTGCAGGAATGGCTGGCTGCCCGCGGCCTCGGGCAGCGGGTCGTGCACGGCGTCGCGCTGCTCGTCCCGCTGTCGGGCGCCCAGTTGCGACTCGAACAGCGGTGGGCCGATCCGAGTTTCGACGTGATCATCGGCGACGACCCGGGCCGGCTGCGGCACTACTTCGACTCGCTCGCCACGGAGGAGAAGTTCCTCTGGACGGCCAACGACGTCGCCGTCGCGTTCCGCGGTCTCGGCATCCTGCCCTACCTGCCCGCGCCGCAGGAACTGCTCAACGAGGGCTTTCTCGGCCCGATCGACATCACGCTCTGGCACGGTGGGCCCAACCAGGCGCAGGCCGAGGCCTACGCGGAGGAACTCGCGCAGGCCGAGCGGGAAGCGCAGGCGTCCGCATTCGTCATCCGGGCGCCCTGGTACAGCCCGTGGAAGCTGTATCCACGCGAGTCCGGCGACCTCGACTTCGGGCGCGCGGTGATGCGCACCGTCCTGGCCATCGGCATGATCGTCGCCTTCGTCTGGATCGTGTGGTTCGTGGTCACCGCGCTCACGGCGTACGGACCGGGCTGAGCGGCCGCCGACGGGTGCGACCGCCCGGCCGCTAGGACGACGCCGAGATCGGCTGGTCCCGCTGGAAGACGCTCGCGTCGTCGAGCATGGCCGCGCGCAGCATCCGCTCCGGCACGCCCATGGCCTCGACCAGGGTCGAAGCGTGCGGACGCAGCCGGTCGACCAGTTCGTTGACGCCGCGGCGCACCGTCTTCGCCCGGTCCACCGACATGAACCGGTGCATGATGTACCAGGCCTGGTTCTCCTCGATGGTGGAGTAGACGAACAGGTCGCACATCCAGTCGGCGAGTTCACGCGCGGCCGGGTCCTCGATGTCGGAGATCCCCTCGATGAACGCCTCCAGCACCAGCCGGTCGATGTGCGCCGAGCCCGCTGCCAGGATGTGGTCTTGGGCATTGTTGAACGCCTCGAACGGGCCGGTCTCCTCGGCCCTGGCGCGCAGCCGGTGCGCCGCGGTGCGGACCAGGTAGTCCTCGCGGTCGGCGAACAATTGCAGTTGCACCGCCCGGCGGGACAGATCGCCCTCATCGATGGAATCGTCGCCGCGGTCACGGAGGGTCTGGATCAGCTGGCGCACGCCCGAACGCTTGCGCACCACGTCACCGGCCATGGTCGCGGCGAAGCGCACCCAGCCCAGGGCGTCCAGGTCGCGCACCTCGTCGGCGTAGGCGGTGAGCAGTTCCTTGGCCACCAACTGGGTGAGCACCACGTTGTCACCTTCGAAGGTGGTGAACACGTCGGTGTCGGCCTTCAAGGTCACCAGCCGATTCTCCGTGAGATAACCCGCGCCGCCGCACGCTTCGCGGCACTCCTGGATGGCGCGGGTGGCGTGGTTGGTCTGCGCGACCTTGAGGCCTGCCGCGCGCTTCTCCAGTGCGCGCTGTGCGCCCGGCTCGAGATTCTGGCCGGTCTGCACCAGGTGCATCCGCCGCACCAGGTCGTTCTGCGCGAACGCGAGCGCATACGACTTCGCGACCAGCGGCAGCAGACGGCGCTGGTGGCTGCGGTAGTCCAGCAGCACGGTTTCCACCCCGGTGTCCGGGTCGGAGAACTGGCGGCGCAGCAGCGCGTAGCGCACCGCGATGCTCAAGGCGACGCGCGCGCCCGCCGCCGCGGCGCCGCCGACGCTCACCCGGCCGCGCACCAGGGTGCCGAGCGTGGTGAAGAACCGGCGGCTGGGGTTGTCGATTTCGGAGCTGTAGGTGCCGTCGGGGGCGACGTCGGCGTAGCGGTTGAGCAGGTTCTCCCGGGGCACGCGCACGTGATCGAAGACGATGCGCCCGTTGTCCACGCCGGGCAGGCCGCCCTTGAGGCCGTCGTCATAAGTGGTCACGCCGGGCAGGTCGGCGCCGTTCTCGTCGCGGATGGGCACCAGCAGGCAATGCACGCCCTTGTTCTCGCCCTGCGTGATCAGCTGCGCGAAGACCGCGGCCATCCTGGCGTGTTCGGCCGCGCCCCCGATGTAGTCCTTGCGCGCCGACGGCGTCGGCGAGTGCACCACGAACTCTTGGGTCTGCGGGTCGTAGGTCGCCGTGGTCTCCAGGTTCGCGACGTCGCTGCCGTGCCCGGACTCGGTCATCGCGAAGCAGCCGAGCAGATCCAGCGAGATCAAGCGCTCGATGAACTCCCGGTGCCGTTCGGTGCCGAGATTCTCCACGGCGCCGCCGAAAAGACCCCACTGCACGCCCGATTTCACCCACAACGACAGATCCGCGTACGCGAGCATCTCCAGGCCGACCACCGCCGCGCCCGGCTCACTGGTACCGCCGTTCTCCCGGCGGAAGCCGCGCTCGGCGAACCCCATCGTGGAGATCGCCTTCATCTGCTCGAGCACACGCGCCCGGGCTGCCTTGTAGTCCTGGTAGGGATCGGCGGTGAACTCCTCGCCGGACAGCAGGGTCCTGGCTTCGTCCCGGACGGCCGCCCAAGGGCCGTCGAGTGCCGCGCGTAGGTGGTCCGCCGTCGTTGCCGTGCCGCTAGTCATGTCTCGACGATAGCCCGGTACACGGGCGGCAAACCGTGATGCGCGACAAGTCGGCGACAGGTCTTGCTAGACCGTTGAACAACTGTTTAATATACTGAACATGTGTTTAACCAACAGCCCGTTCCGCAAGGATCCGCCGACGATCTGAGCACCGCGGCGCGCATTCGCGATACCGCGATCGAGGTGTTCGGCGAACACGGATTCCAGGTCGGAGTCCGCAAGATCGCCGCCGCCGCCGGCGTCTCCCCCGGCCTGGTCAACCATCACTTCGGGTCCAAGGACGGCCTGCGCGCCGCCTGCGACGACCGGGTGCTGCAGTTGATCCGCGACGAGAAGGTCAAGGCGATCACCGCGTCGTCGGTGAAGGCGGGCATGCTCGACGCCCTGGCCGAGATCGAGTCGTACGCGCCGCTGGTCGCCTACATGGTGCGTAGCCTGCAGGCAGGCGGACCGATGGCGGAATCACTGTTCGAGCACATGGCCGCAGATGCCGAGGGATACCTCGAGAAGGCGGTCGAGGCGGGCAGGATCAAACCCAGCCGCGACCCGGCGGCGCGCGCCCGATACCTGATGATGCTGAACGTCGGCGCGACCATGCTGTACATGCAGATGCGCCAGCACCGCGACGAGACGATCGACTATCGCAAGGCGATTCGCGAACTCAGCGAAGAACTCACCCCACCGGCCCTGGAGTTCTACACCCAAGGGCTGCTCACCGATCCCACGATCTTGGACACATTCACCAAGGAGAAGTGATGTCCGACATCATCGAAGTCCGCGATCTGCGCAAGACTTTCGGTCACGTCACCGCGCTCGACGGCCTCGACCTCACCGTCACCGAGGGCGAGATCCACGGCTTTCTCGGCCCCAACGGCGCGGGCAAGTCCACCACCATCCGGGTACTGCTCGGCATCCTGCGCGCCACCGGCGGGCAGGCTCGACTGTTCGGCCGCGACCCGTGGGCCGACGCGGTCGCATTGCACCGCGAATTGGCTTATGTGCCAGGCGATGTAACGTTGTGGCCGTCGCTGTCGGGCGGGGAGACCATCGATCTGCTCTCCCGGATGCGGGGCGGTCTCGACGAGAAGCGGCGCGATGAGCTGATCGAGCGCTTCGATCTCGACCCTCGCAAGAAGGCGCGCACCTATTCCAAGGGCAACCGCCAAAAGGTCTCGCTGGTCGCCGCGCTGGCCTCCGACGCGCCGCTGCTGCTGCTCGACGAGCCGACCTCGGGGCTGGACCCGCTGATGGAGCAGGTCTTCCGGGAGTGTGTGCACGAGGCGCGAGAGCGCGGCGCGACCGTCCTGTTGTCCAGCCACATCCTGTCCGAGGTCGAAGCGCTCTGCGACCGGGTCACCATCATCCGCGCCGGGCGCACGGTGGAGAGCGGGTCGCTGTCGGATCTGCGCCACCTGTCGCGCACGTCGATCACCGCCGAATTGACCGGCGACGCGGGCGATCTGAGCCGCATCCCGGGCGTGGAGGATATCGAACTCGATAACCACACGCTGCGCTGCCAGGTCGACAACGAGCACCTCGGCGAGCTCATCCGGGTGCTCGGCGACGCGGGCGTGCGCAGCCTGACCAGCACGCCGCCCACGCTCGAGGAGCTGTTCCTGCGGCATTACCACGTCGACGGCCACGGCGCCGACTCCGGCGCGGCCACCGGGGAGAAGGTGCGAGCATGACCACCGCCATCGCCGGCCGCGCCACAGCGGCGCGGGCATTCGGCGTGTCCGGCGACTTCGCGGGCACCGGGCGATTGCTGCGGCTGTACCTGCGGCGCGACCGGATCGTGCTGCCGCTGTGGACGCTGCTCATCGGCCTGATGCCCGCGTTCCAGGTCGCCAGCATCAGGGGTCTGTACGACGACCAAGCGTCCCTGGACAGTTTCGCGCGGACCACGGCCGACAGTCCCGCGCTGATCGCCATGTACGGCCCGGTGTTCAGCTCCGCGCTCGGGTCGATCGGCACCTGGAAAGCAGGCGCCATGTACACCATGATCGCCATCGCCACGGTGCTCACGGTGATCCGGCACACCCGGGTCGAGGAGGAGACCGGCCGCGCGGAACTGGTGGGCGCCACCAGCATCGGACGCTACGCCGGTCTCACCGCCACCCTGCTCATGACCTATTCGGGAGCGTTGCTCGCCGGGATCGTGTGCGCCCTGTCGCTCTACGGCACCGACCTGCCCGGCGCGGGATCGATGGCCTTCGGCGCCGCCCTGGCCGCGTCCGGCATCGTCTGGGCGGCCGTCGCGGCGGTCGCCGCCCAGGTCAGCGCCGGTGCGCGGGTGGCGCGCGGCGTGGCCTTCGGCGCACTCGGCGCGGCGTTCGCGCTACGGGCGGTCGGTGACGCCGGAAACGGTGTGCTGTCGTGGTTGTCGCCGATCGGCTGGTCGCTGCAGATCCGCCCGTACGCCGGGGAACGCTGGTGGGTGTTGCTGCTCTTCGCCGCTCTCGCGGTGCTGGGCACCGGCGTCGCGTACGCGTTGCTCGGCAACCGCGACGTCGGTTCCGGGCTCATCGCCGAGCGTCCGGGGCCGTCCACGGCGGCGGCGATCCTGTCCGGTCCGTTCGGGCTGGCCTGGCGGTTGCAGCGCGGCACCCTGCTGGCGTGGACGGTGGGCTTCGCGCTCTACGGCCTGCTGATCGGCGGCGCGGTGAACAGCGTCGGCGACATGCTCGACGGCAGCGCGTCCATCCGGGACATGGTCACCCGGATGGGCGGCTCACAGCAGCTGCAGCAGTCCTTCATCACCTACGCGCTCACGATGCTCGCCGCGGCCGCGTCCGCCTACTCGATCTCCGCAGCCCTGCGGTTGCACGACGAGGAGACCAGCGCCCGGGTCGAGGCCACCCTGTCCGGCGCCGTCGGCCGCGTCCGCTACGCGTTGAGTCACATCGGCTTCGCGCTGCTCGGCCCCGCCGCCGCATTGCTGGTCTCGGGCGTGGCGATCGGCATCGTCTACGGCGCGGCGGACGGCGACCTCGGGACGAAACTTTCCCAATCGCTGGCCGCCGCCGCCGTGCAGGTGCCCGCGGTGTGGGTCGTCACGGGCATCGCGGTCGCGCTCTACGGTCTCGCACCGCGGTTCGCACCGGTCGCGTGGGGCGTGCTCAGCGCCATGGTGGTGATCTTCTTCGTCGGCTCGCTCGACGGCCTGCCGCACTGGATGCTCGATCTCGTGCCGTTCGTCCACCCGCCGAAGGTGCCCGGCGCCGAATTCCAGGCGCAGCCGCTGCTGTGGCTGCTCGCGACCGCCGTGGCGCTGCTCGCCGTCGGCATCACCGCCTTCCGCAGCCGCGACCTGCGCTGACGGCGTTCTCCGTGGCCCGCGCGAACCCGTTCGCGCGGGCCACTTCTCGTCAGCGGGCCGTTCGGCTCGCCGCCTGCCTGAGGCGGCGCTCGCTGCGCCCGGCGCGTGGGCACAGCCCGGCCGCACCGAACGGCCGACAGGATATTTGCCGTGACCGACGGTGGGTCGCCGAACGTGGCCGCGCCGCTCCCTGGCGGTGGCCGCTACACCGGCGCCGACGCCGTGCTGCCGACGAAAGACGCGCGCCGCCGGTGCCGATCCGGCTGGGCCTGACGGTCGTCAGCGACAGGAGGGCGGGCCGGTCTACGAGGATGGCGTTTGCGGACGGTGTCTTCGGCGCGCGCACCACCCCGCACCGGCGGCCGTCGCCGACGCGGGCGCGGAGCCGGGACGACGATGGCTGCTGGTCGCGGCGGGCGTTATCGTCGTGGCCGGTGCCCTGGTGAGCCCTTGTTGTGATCCGCGGACGCGGTTGGTCACGCCGCGCGTGTCACCCGGCGTGCTCGATTCCCAGTTTTCCCGCCAGGCGCGTGAGGTAGGCCCGGACGTCCTCCGCGGAACGGTCGGGCAGTCCGAAAACGGCTTCGGTGACCCCGGATTCGGCCCAGCGCGCCAGCTGCTGCGCGTCGTGCCGCCCGGCGAGCGCGATGACCTCAGGATTGTCGGCACGCCCCTGCTCGCGCCAGATCCGGCGCAGCACCGCGATCTTGGGGTCCAGGTCGTCCTCGGTGGGCGTGGTGATCCATCCGTCGGCGTACTTCGCCAGCCAGGTGAAGTTCTTCTCGGTACCCGCCGCGCCGAGCAGGACCGGAATGCGCTTCTGCACCGGCTTCGGCCAAGACCAGCTGGCGCCGAAGGTGACGAACTCGCCGTCGAAGCCGGCTTCCTCTTCGGTCCACAGCACGCGCATGGCCTCCAGATGCTCCCGCAGCACCGTTCTGCGTTTGCCCGCGGGCACGCCGTGGTGGGCCAGTTCGTCGGTGTTCCAGCCGAATCCGACGCCGAGGCTGACCCGGCCGCCGGACAGGTGATCCAGCGAGGCGATGGTCTTGGCCAGCGTGATCGGATGGTGTTCGGCGGGCAGCGCCACCGCGGTGGACAAGCCGATGCGCTCGGTCACGGACGCGGCGGTGCCGAGCGCGACCCACGGGTCAAGAGTCCGCAGATAACGGTCGTCGGGCAGGCTCGCATCGCCGGTGCGCGGGTGCGCCGCGGCCCGGACCACCGGAATGTGCGTGTGCTCGGGCACATAGAACGTGTCGAATCCGGCACGCTCGGCGGCCAGCGCCGCATCCGCGGGGGTGATGCCCCGATCGCTGGTGAACAACACGATTCCGTACCGCACCGTACGCGCTCCCATCGCTGAAATTAGAACAAGTTCTACCACGAACCGACGGTCCGACCAAGGGGTGATCGCGACCGGCGCGCCCGCCGCGACCCGCACGGATGCCGAGAAGACATCGGATGACTAGGTTCGCCTCCATGAGTCCTGAGGCAACTTCCGTAGGCGATGTCACCACCGGACGGGTGGATCACCTCGGCTGGCGTCGCGGGCTTCGCCTGCGGCGGGCCCGGCCGATTCCGGTCGTCACCCAGGCCGTCGGCATGCTGGTCGCGGACCGGCAGGCGACCGCGGACACCATCGTCACCGCGCCCACGCCGTTGCAGCCGATCGACCTCACCGACGACGCCAGGGTCGCCGAAGTCCTCGACCTCGCGGTCCGGGTCGGCGAAGTGGTGCTGGCCTCCGGCACCGGCGTGGTGGACACCACCACGACGGTGCGGTTCATCGCCGCCACCTACGGGCTGTCCCGGTGCAGCATCGACGTCACCTACGACGCCATCCGCATCTGGGCCGACCGCGGCGCCGCGCTGCCACCGGCCAGCACGATGCGGATCGTGCACTACCGCGCCCTCGATTTCACCCGGCTCGCCGCCGTCGACCGGCTGACCCGCCGGATCCGCCACGAAGTGGTCCCTCCGGTTCAGGCCCGCGCCGCACTCGACGCGATCACCTCGGCGCCGCACCCGTACCACCGCTGGACCGCCACCGCGGCGTGGTCGCTGATGGCGGCGGCGATCGCCGCGTTGCTCGGCGGCGGCGCCCTCGTGGCCGCGGTCAGTTTCGCGACCACCGCGGCGATCGACCGCACCAATCGCGTCCTCAATCGCTACGGGCTGCCGTTCTTCTTCCAGCACATGGTGGGCGGCGCCATCGCGGCGATCCCGGCCATCGTGCTGGCGAGCCTCGCCGCGCGCTTGCGGATCGACGTCGACCCGACCCTGATCATCGCGGCCGGTATCACCGTGTTGCTGAGCGGATTGCAACTGGTCGGCTCGGTGCAGGACGCGATCACCGGCGCGCCCATCACGGCCACTGCCCGCATGCTCGAGGTGATGATGATGACCGGCGGCATCATCGCGGGTATCGCGCTCACCCTGCGCATCGCGGATCTCGTCGACGCCACCGTGCCCCCGGTGTATCTGACCTCCACCCGCGACATCACCGACCTGCCGGTGAAGATCGCGGCCGGTGCGGTGGCGGCCCTGGCGTTCGCGCTCGCCTGTTACGCCGAACGCCGGGCGCTGGCCGCGGCCGCGGGTAGCGGCGCCGCGGGCATCATCTGCTTCCTGCTCATCCAGGAGGCGGGTTTCGGCCCGGTGATCTCCTCCGGCGTCGCCGCGACGCTGGTCGGCCTGGCCGGTGGCCTGATGGCCCGCCGCGCGCTGACCCCGCCACTGGTCGTCGCCGTCGCGGGCATCACTCCGCTGCTTCCCGGCCTCAAGGTCTACCGCGGCCTCTACGCCCTGCTCAACGACGAACTGCTGATCGGAGGCAACCAGCTGCTCGCGGCCGTCGGCATCGGCTGCGCGCTGGCGGCGGGCGTGACTCTCGGCGAATGGTGCGACCGCACCGTGCGCAGGCCGCGGATACTGCGCCGGTTCGGCTCGCTGCGCCGCCCGATCGTCCGGCGCCGCCGCCGATCGACGCCCGCGCACTGAGCCGCGAGGTGCATGCGCGCGCAACTTCCGACCGGTAATCTCTTATCGAACTGGTCAGGGCCCGCGATTCGGTGGCGGCCCCGCTGTGAGGTGAGGTGGTCCGGACATGTCGGAGGCAGTACCGTTCTCGGCGCAGATCCGCACCGCCACCGCGCAACAGCATGCGGAGGCGGAGAACTCCCGCTTCATGAGCGACATGCTCGGCGGATCGCTCGGCGTCGACTCGTATCACCGCTACACCGGCCAGCTCTGGTTCATCTACCGCGCGCTCGAACAGCGGTGGGCGGCGCTGGCCGACGACCCGGTGGCCGGGCCGTTCATCCGGCCCGAGCTGGCCCGCACCGCCGAACTCGAGCGCGACCTCACACATCTGCTCGGCTCCGGCTGGCGAACCGGCTTGGAGCCGCTGCCCGCCACCGCCGCCTACGCCGAACGCATCGACGAGTGCGCGCGCGACTGGCCCGCCGGGTACATCGCCCACCACTACACCCGCTACCTCGGCGACCTGTCCGGCGGACAGGTCATCCGCGGCACCGCGGAGAAGCTGTGGGACCTACCGCATCGCGGCGACGGCGTCCGCTTCTACGTCTTCGACGGAGTCGGCAATCCCGCCGCGTTCAAGCGGGAATACCGCGCCCTGCTCGACCGGCTGCCGCTCGACGACCTGGAGCGCCGCCGCGTGCTCGACGAGGGCAGGCGCGCCTTCGCGATGAACACCGCGGTCTTCGAGGAACTCGCCGAGGAATTCCCGGCCGCGCAGTAGCGGGATCGGGCGCGGCGCATCGCCGTGCGGCAGGCGGCATTTCGGCTGTCGTGCGCGAACGTCGCCGACGTGGGACAGTCGTGATATGAGAGCGCGTCGCCGCATCGCCGTGGTTCTTGCCGGTCTTGTCGGTGTCGGTCTGGTGGGGGGTTGCGGCACGACGTCCGACCCCGGCGCCGGTCCCGGCTCCTCGACGGCGGCCGGGATCGTGCCGTTGATCTCGACGAACGACCTGCGTGCGGCGCAACCGGACGAGGTGCACCTGTTCGGCTTCAACGATCTGCACGGCAATCTGCAGCCGCCGAGCGGGTCCAACGGCAGGATCGCGCAATACGACGCGGGCGGAGCCGCGTATCTCGCCACTCATCTCGCCCGGCTGAAGGCCGCCTATCCGTCCAGCGCGGTGGTGGCGGCCGGGGACAACATCGGGGCCAGCCCGCTGATCTCCAGCCTGTTCCACGACGAGCCGACGATCGACTTCCTCGACAACGTGGGAGTGGCCGCGTCCGCGGTCGGCAACCACGAATTCGACGACGGCGTGCTGGAATTGGCGCGCTTGCAACAAGGCGGATGTGCCTTCGACGGATGTTCTCCCGGCGCTCCCTTCACCGGCGCGAAATTTCCCTATCTCGCGGCGAACGTCATCGATGCGCAGGGCAACCCACCGCCCGCGCTGCGCCCGTGGACCATGCTGGAGGTGGGCGGCCATCGGATCGGCGTAGTCGGCACGGTCACGCCCGAAACCGCGAGCATCGTTCTGCCCGAAGGCATCCGGGGCTTCCACTTCGGCGACGAAGCCGCCGCGATCAATCGCTACGTGCCGGAGTTGAAGGCGGCGGGCGCCGAAGCGATCGTGGCGCTGGTGCACGACGGCGGTTCCCAGCGGCCGGAGCGGAACGCGGCCCTGGACTACAACGGCTGTGCGAACGTCACCCCGAACGTGACGGGACTGGCCGAGCGGATCGACCCCGCGGTCCTGGCGGTGTTCACCGCCCACAGCCACCAGCCCTACGTGTGCACCATCGGCGGCAAGGTGATCACCCAGGCCGCCTCGTACGGGCGGCTCGTCACCGACGTCACGCTGCGTTTCGGCGGCGACGGCGTGCAGGCCTCGGCGGTCAACCGCGTGGTGACCCGCGAGGTGACACCCGACGCTCAGACGACCGCGCTGATCGATTTCTACACCGAGCAGTCCCGGCCGCGCGCGGGCCGCGTCGTCGGCGCGGCCGCGAACGCCCTCCCACACGACCCGGGACCGGCGGGCACCTCGCCCCTGGGCGACGTGATCGCCGATTCCATGCTGTCGGCCACGGCGGGTCCGGCCGCCGCCGTCGCCGCCTTCATGAACCCCGGTGGCGTGCGCGCCGATCTGAAGCAGGGGCCGGTCACTTATGGCGACCTCTACACCGTCCAACCGTTCGGCAACCAGGTCGTCACGCTCACGCTGAGCGGCAGCCAGATCCTGCGCCTGCTGGAACAGCAGTGGAACAACACCGGTAAATCGACCATTCTGTCTCCGGCGGGAATCAGCTACGCCTATTCCGACACCGCCCCCACAGGCGCGAAGGTGATCGCCGACAGCGTCCGCATCGCAGGTCAGCCACTGAATCCCGTCGCGACGTATCGCATCACGACCAACAACTTCCTGGCTTCGGGAGGCGACGGATTCACCGTCTTCACCGAGGGAGCCGATACCGCGGTGGGCCCGACCGACTTGGACGCCTTCGAGACGTTCCTGCGCGACAAGCCTCCGCTGCAGACGCCACCCGCCCGCGTCGAGAAGAAGTAGCGAGACCGGACGCTGCCCAGTTGCTGGACACTCGACCAGAACTCGGGTAACTGGAAATCTTTGTAACACATACCGTTTGACCTGCGCCGACGGTGACCAGTCCCACAGGGTGAACGGGTCATGATCGCTTGCCGGGGCCGCACGCGGTCGATTACTGTTGAGTAATAAGTCAGGACGAAGGTGTTCCTACTTTCGGCCCGACGTCTGTCGCTGGGGGCCGAATCGACGCTGTCCGCATCCATTGCCGCATGCCGGATGAATTGTGCGACAACAAGGTTCGACTGAACAGCAGGAGAGTGCGATGGCCACTTACATCGTGACGGGCGGGACCGGTTTCCTGGGCAGGCGGGTTGTGCAAGACCTGCTGGACAACGACGCCGAGGCGATCGTCCACGTGCTGGTGCGTGAGACGTCACTGGGCAAGTTCACCGACATCGCGGCGGGCTGGCGCGGCGCCGAGCGGGTCTACGCGCTGATCGGCGATCTCACCGCCGAAGGGCTCGGTTTGGCGTGCGAAGCGCCACGGGCCGACCACATCGTTCATCTGGGCGCGGTCTACGACATGACGGCCGACGAGGACACCGCGCACGCGGCGAACGTCACCGGCACGCGCTCGGTGCTGGCCCTGGCTCGCGAGCTGGGCGCGGTGCTGCACCACGTGTCTTCTGTGGCGGTGGCGGGCGACCACAAGGGCAAGTTCTTCGAGGAGGACTTCGACCTCGGACAGCAGCTGACCTCGCCGTATCACCGCACCAAGTTCGCCGCCGAGAAACTCGTCCGCCAGGCGCGCGGCGTGCGCTGGCGGGTCTATCGGCCCGCGATCGTCGTGGGCGATTCCCGCACCGGCGAGATGGACAAGATCGACGGCCCCTACTACTTCTTCGGCGCGATCGCGCGGCTGGCCACGCTGCCGTCCGATCTGCCGTTGCCGCTGCCCGATCTCGGCGCCACGAATATCGTTCCGGTCGACTACGTCTCGGCCGCCATGAGCGAACTGATCCGTCGCCCCGGCCTGGACGGACGCACCTTCCACCTGGTCAACCCCGAGCCGCAGCCCTTCGGGGAGGTGTATCGCGCGCTCGCCGCCGCGGCGGGCGCCCCGACCGGCGTGGGAACGGTGCCGGGCAGCGGTTTGGCGCTCAGCGGACTCGCGCACATCCCCGGCGTCACCACCGTGCGCGATTTCCTGCTCGAGCAGGTGGGCATCCCGGCCGAAGTCGCTCCGCACACCTCGTTCTCCGCGGAGTTCATCAGCGATTCGACCCGCGCCCAGCTGCGCGGCTCCGGTCTGACCGTCCCGTCGTTCGACAGCTACGCCGAGCGGTTGTGGCAGTACTGGCGCGACCACCTCGACCCGCAGCGCGGCCGCGTGTCGGTCACCGGTGACCCGCTCGCCGGGCGGGTCGTGCTCATCACCGGAGCGTCCTCCGGTATCGGACTGGCCACCGCGCACGCCGTCGCCCGGCGCGGCGCAACGGTCCTCATGGTCGCCCGCGGTCACGACGACCTGGCGGCCGCCGCCGAGGCGGTGCGCGCGGAGGGCGGTGTCGCGCATACCTACCCGTGCGACATCACCGACTCCGAAGCGGTCGAGAAGCTCGTGCAGTGCGTCCTCGACGACCACGGCCACGTCGACTACCTGGTGAACAACGCGGGCCGTTCGATCCGCCGCTCCGTGCTCAACTCCACCGACCGGATGCACGATTTCGAGCGCACCATGGCGGTGAACTACTTCGGCGCCGTGCGGCTCATCCTGGGACTGCTGCCGTCGATGCGAGCGCGCCGCTTCGGTCACGTGGTCAACATCTCCTCGATCGCGGTGCAGACCAAGGTGCCCCGGTTCGCCGCCTACGTGGCGAGCAAGTCGGCGCTGGACAACTTCAGCGACATCGCGGCGGTGGAGAACCGGGATGCCGGTATCACGTTCACCTCGGTGCGGATGCCGCTGGTGCGGACCCCGATGATCGCCCCGACCGACCTGTACCGCTCGCTTCCGGTGCCGGATCCGGATCAGGCCGCGGCGATCGTGGTGCGCGCGCTCGAGGACCGGCCGCATCGCATCGACACGCCCGTCGGCACCTTCGCCCAGGCGGTCGAGTTGTTGATGCCGTCGGTGAAGCGTCAGATCATGCACCAGGGCTTCCGGCTGTTCGGGGAGTCCCGCGCGGCGCGGGGCGGCTCGGACCGCCGTCCGGCCGATCCGTCGCCCGCTGCCGAAGCGCCCGGCGGCGCGCTGTCCGCGCTGGCGCCGGTGATCATGCCGCTCATGGCGCTGCCCTCCCCCGCGGCGCGCGTCGCGCGCGTGGTTCCGGGCTTGCAGTGGTGACTGTGCAGGACTGAGGGGTGGGGGCGCCCCCCGGGGGGGGCCCCCCCCCCCCCCCACCCACTCCGGGGGTACCAAACCGGGAACCCCCCAACCCCCCCCCGGCCCCCAGGCCCCCCCCGCGGCCCGCGGGGCG
>NZ_JBIUCG010000034.1:0-65341 GCF_044548645.1 Nocardia sp. NPDC051929
CGCAGCAACGTCGCCAACGACAACGGCTCGTCCTGCATAGTGCTCAACATCGGAACTCCTTCTTCCATCGATGACTTCCCCACAGAAAGCCACATCGGTCTCGGCCACCATCGGGTTCCGTACCAGCAGTTCCCGGGTCCGCGACGGTGAGCGTCTCCCCCGGCGGGTTCGCCACGCCGGACCGATGCGCGAGCACCTGCCCGATCGTGCTGGATTCCTTGCCGTGGCGGACGTATTCGGGAATGCGGCGGCCGATCGGCGCGTGCGGTTCCAGCAGTTCGCGCTCGGTGCGCAGGCGCTCGGCGAATGCCGTGACGCAGTCGGACGCGGAGTAGGTGACGAACGGCGTGGTCATGTCGACCGGCACATTCGGCGCGTCGGTGCCGTCGCCGTCCGCGTGGCCCAGCGCCCGGTCGACAACGACTTGCTCGGACCGTCGCACGCACAACTGGATGGCCGGGTGCGCACCGCTGCGATAAACCGGTCGCACGCGCTGCCATAGATACTCCGCATAGTCGCGGGCAAGAGCGGCTTCGGGCGGATCCACTTCCGCGCCAATCGACGCGACGATGTCGAAATATTCCGGCTTGCGACTGCGTAGACCCAGGTCGGGCAGTTCAGGGAGAGTCGGTACACGCGGCGTCATGGTTCAGCACGCATCGACCATGAGCCACATCACACCGGGGATGCTACCCAACGGTAGGCCGCTGTGGGCAGGGGCCGCGGAGCAAGAACCGCGACCACCCATCCGACGGCATACGCCATCAGTTTGCGCTGGTCAGCTCGGCGCGCGACCCGGTCCGGAGACCGCGACTTCGGTATGCGCCGGATAGGCATGCACCACAGCGGTGTCCAGCTTGGGCACCACATGGGTCAGGGCGTGCTGAGCCTCGTGCGCGACGCGGTGCGCGTCCGCGAGCGTGATCGTCGGGGCAACGTCCAACTCGACGTCGGCGTGCAGCCGGTGACCGATCCACCGCATTCGCAGGCTGCGCACGCCCTGCACGCCGGGCTCGGCGGCCAGCGCCCGCTCGGCCGCGGTGACCATCCCGGGCTCGACGGCGTCCATCAAGCGGCGCAACACGTCGCGTGCCGCGGTTCGCAGCACCGCGAGGATCGCCGCGGCGATGAGCAACCCGACGATCGGATCCGCGAGGGGGAAGCCGAGTGCCACTCCGCCCGCGCCGAGCAGCACGGCCAGCGAGGTGAAACCGTCGGTGCGCGCGTGCAAGCCATCGGCGACCAATGCCGCCGAACCGATCCGCCGGCCGACGCGGATCCGGTACAGCGCGACAGTCTCGTTGCCGAGGAACCCGACCAACCCGGCCGCGGCGACCCAGCCCAGATGCTCGATCGGCACCGGATGGAGCAACCTGCGCACCGCCTCATATCCGGCGATCAGCGCCGACAAGGCGATCATCGCGACGACGAACAGCCCGGCCAGATCCTCCGCCCGGCCGAAGCCATAGGTGTAGCGCCGGGTCGCGGCCTTGCGGCCGAGGGCGAACGCGATCCACAGCGGAACCGCGGTCAGCGCGTCGGAGAAGTTGTGCACGGTATCCGCGGCCAGCGCCACCGAGCCGGACACAGCGACGATACCCAGTTGCAGCACCGCGGTGCATCCGAGCACGACCAGGCTGATCTTGACCGCCCGGATGCCGATCGCGCTGGCCTCCAGCGCGTCATCCATGCTGTCGGCGGCGTCGTGGCTGTGCGGGACGAAGATCTCCCGCAGCACCGCGAACGGTCCCGAAGGATGCCGGTGATGATGATGTCCGTCATCGTGGTGGTGATGGTGCCGATGGGTCATGCGCTCGCCTCGTCTCGGCCGGGGAGTTCACGCAGCGCGCTCGCGCCACGATGATGCGCGGGAACGCCTGGGCCCGCGTGCTCGGCGTTGTACACCGCGTCCACCACCAGTTGCCGGACGTGCTCGTTCTCCAGGCGATAGAAGATCGTCGTCCCCGATCGGCGGGTGTTCACCAACCGCGCCATGCGCAATTTGGCCAGATGCTGGGACACCGAAGGCGCCGGCTTGCCGACCTGTCCGGCCAGGTCGTTCACCGACAGTTCGCGGTCGACCAGCGCCCAGAGCACTTGCACGCGGGTGGGGTCGGCGAGCATACGGAACACCTCGACAACCAGTCCGACCTGATCCTCCGCGAGACGCGGCCGCCATTCCTGGTTATCTGCATTCATACGCAGATATTAGAACAGACGAAGCCGCCGGCACCAGCGCTCCGGGCCGGTGTGGCGGCGGCACCCCCTGCGTTGCCGCCGACACACCGGTCGACCCCGGATCCCGACAGTCTTCTGTCTTAGTCGAGTGTGGCGTCAGTGCGCCAGGCGAGCGAAGCGATATCACCCGACTGAGACAAACCGATCGGCACGCCCTTCCCGCGATGTGGACATGCCTCGCGCACAACGACGGTTACCAGCACGAATACCCCGGCGTCGCAGCGACGTTCACGCGCACCTGTACACACAACTGCACGTGCAGAAGGAGCGTCCTGCAACAGTTCGCACTCGGCCACCAGGTGCCGCTCCGGTCGGAATATTCTGCACCGAACTCGTCGTATCCGCCGCAATCGTGTCCGGACCGGAATGTCCCGCCGTGCCGCACCCTGGATTCGCCGCGACCGCCTTCCGACGTGAAGGAGCCGCCGGACACGCCCGGTTACTGTGAATCACGAGAGACGCACCGAGCGACCGTGGAGTAGACGACATGCCAGTGGACCGAATGCTGCCCACCTCCGAGGCCAGGGACCTGCTGGAGCTGACCCGCGACATCGCCGACAAGGTGCTCGAACCGCGCGTGGCCGAGTGCGAGAAGACCGGGATCTTCCCCGATGGCGTCTTCCCCGCGCTGGGCGCCGCAGGGCTGCTCAGCCTGCCGTATCCGGAGGAATACGGCGGCGGCGCGCAGCCCTACGAGGTGTACCTCCAGGTGCTCGAGGAACTCGCCGCCCGGTGGGCCGCCGTCGCCGTGGCCGTCAGCGTGCACAGCCTGTCCTGCCATCCGTTGTTCGCCTTCGGCACCGAGGAACAGAGGGAACGCTGGCTGGCCGACATGCTCTCCGGCGAGACCATCGGCGCCTACAGCCTGTCCGAACCGCACGCCGGTTCCGACGCGGCCGCGCTGCGCTGCCGCGCCACCCCCGTGGCGGGCGGCTACCGGATCACCGGCGCCAAAGCCTGGATCACCAACGGTGGACGCGCCGACTTCTACACCCTGTTCGCCCGCACCGGCGAAGGTTCCCGCGGCATCTCCTGCTTCCTGGTCCCCGGTGATACCGAGGGGCTCAGCTTCGGCAAGCCCGAGGAGAAGATGGGCTTGCGCGCCGTGCCGACCACCACCGCCGCCTATGACGACGCGTTCCTGCCCGCCGAACGTCGCGTCGGCGCCGAGGGACAGGGACTCTCGATCGCCTTCAGCGCCTTGGATTCCGGCCGTCTCGGCATCGCCGCGGTCGCCACCGGCCTGGCGCAGCGCGCCCTCGACGAGGCCGTCGCGTACGCCAAGGAACGCGAGGCGTTCGGCCGCCACATCATCGACCACCAGGGGCTCGGCTTCGTGCTCGCCGACATGGCCGCCGCCGTGGACTCCGCCCGCGCCACCTACCTCGACGCCGCCCGCCGTCGCGACGCGGGCCTGCCGTACTCGCGCCAGGCCAGCGTGGCCAAGCTCGTCGCCACCGACGCCGCCATGAAGGTCACCACCGACGCGGTCCAGGTGTTCGGCGGCTACGGCTACACCCAGGATTTCCCGGTCGAGCGCTACATGCGCGAGGCCAAGGTGATGCAGATCTTCGAGGGCACCAACCAGATTCAGCGTCTGGTCATCGCACGCCAACTCGCCGGGAACTGACGCCCTCGCTGGCCGGAAATGCCGATTCAATGACCGCGGATGTCTTCGGACCTGCGGATACCGGCTCGTACTCTGTATGGATGACGACGCCGTCCATCATCATCATCGGCGCCGGATTCGGTGGGCTCGGCATCGCGCTGGAGCTGCGGCGGGCCGGGCTGGACACCTTCACGATTCTGGAGCGCGCCACCGATCTCGGCGGCGTCTGGCGGGAGAACACCTATCCCGGCGCTGCCTGCGACGTGCCTTCCCCGCTGTACTCGTGGTCCTACGAGCCGAAGTCCGACTGGCCACGGCGTTTCTCCGAACAACGCGACATCCACGAGTACATGCAGGGCGTCGCCGACCGGCACGGCCTGCGACGCTTCATCCGTTTCGGCACCGAGGTCACCGACGCGGAGTTCGACGAGCGCACCGGCCAGTGGACCGTCCGCACGGCCGACGGAGCGCAACTGACCGCCGACATCCTCGTCCCGGCGGTCGGCCAGCTTTCGCGCCCGGCCCTGCCGAACATCCCTGGCATCGAAACCTTCACCGGTCCGGCGTTCCACTCCGCCGAGTGGGATCACGATGTCGACCTGACCGGCAAGCGCATCGCCTGCATCGGCACCGGGGCCAGCGCGATCCAATACATCCCGCGCATTCAGCCGACCGCGGGTCACCTCACGCTGTTCCAGCGCTCCGCCGCCTGGGTGCTGCCGAAGGCCGACGTCGAGTACAGCGCTCTGCATCACGCACTGTTCAAATACTTTCCGCCCAGCCGCCTCGCCGAGCGCTTCGCCATCTGGTCCTTCTTCGAGGCGCTCGCCCTCGGCCTGACCGACATCCCGGCGATCAAGACCCCCGTGATCGCATTGGCCGACCGGCACCGGGAAAAGCAGGTGCCCGACGCCGAACTGCGCGCGAAACTGACTCCCGATTACGCGGCGGGGTGCAAGCGCGGACTGTTTTCCAACGAGTACTTCCCCGCGCTGGCGCAGCCGAACGTCACCGTGGAGACCACTGCCATCGAGTCGATCACGCCGACCGGAATCCGCACCGCCGACGGCGTCGAGCACGACGTGGACGTCATCATCTTCGGTACCGGCTTCAAGGGCACCGAGTTCCTTGCCCCGATGAACATCTACGGCCTCGGCGGACGCAAACTGGCCGACGTCTGGGGCGACGAAAGCGCCCGCGCCTACCTCGGACTCTCGGTGCCCCAGTTCCCCAACCTGTTCATGATGTACGGCCCGAACACCAACGTCGGCTCCGGCTCCATCATCTACATGCTCGAATCCCAGGCCCGCTACATCCGCCAGGTCGTGCAGTACCTGACCGATCGTCCCGGCCGCTACCTCGCCGCCCGCCCCGCCGCCGAGCAGCGCTGGGACGACTGGTTGCAGAAGCGCTTGAAAGACACCCCCTGGAACTTCTGCTCCAGCTGGTACCGCAACGCCTCCGGCCGGATCACCAACAACTGGCCCGGCGCGACCCTGCTGTACCGCTGGAAGACCAAGACTTTCGACCCCGCCGACTACGACGAGGCGCAAGCACCCGCCGCGACGCCGTGACCCGCACACTCAGTGAGACCTCAGCAAGCCGACAGTAAACTGTCCTTGTCCGAGATTCCGCGGAAGAGGTGCCCATGTTTTGGCTGCTTATCGCCTTGATACTCGGCGCGCTGATCGTCTTGCTGATATGGCAGTCACAACAGAGCGAACAGCGTAAAGCTACCGAGCTGGCCGACGCTCTCGCCGACGCCAGGCAAGTGAACGAACGGCTCGGCGGCCAGGTCTACAGCCTCTCCGGCAGCAACGACGCGGCAGTCCAGGCACTCGCCGACGCCTCCGAGCGGCATCTCGCGGCCGGCGCGCAACTCGACCAGGCGCGCACGCCCACGCAGGCACGGCTGGCGAAGCAGACCGCGCTGGAAGGGCTCTACTACATCAGGGCCGCACGGACCGCGATGAACATGGACCCGGGCCCCGCGATCCCCGGACTCGACGGCCAGGACGCCGCGGGGCAGGTGACCGAGAAGCGCGTCGTCGAGTACGAGGGCAGGCAGATCAAGGCCGCCCCCGAACCCTCGTCATCGACACCGAATTACTACCCCGGCGGCCGAGTGGCCGGACGACCGGTACCCGCTGGGTGGTACTCCGAACCCTGGTGGAAACCCGCCATGGTCGCAGGCGCCTGGGGCCTCGGCTCGGCCCTGCTGTTCACCTCCCTGTTCTCCGGAATGTCCGGAGTGGGCTACGACGCGCACGGCTTCGAGAGCGGCTACGGCGAAGGGTTCCAAGACGGACTGGCCGCGGATGGCGGCCAGGGCGGGGACTACGACCAAGGCGGCGACTACCCCGGCGGCTACGACCAGGGCGGGGACTACTCCGGCGGCTACGACAACGGCGGGTTCGACGGAGGCGGCTACGACGGCGGAGGCTTCGACGGCGGAGGATTCGACGGCGGAGGCTTCGACGGGGGCTTCTGATCCCGTCCACCAACGCCCATACGACAGCGATGCGGCCTCCGAGCCCGTTACCCGGTAGACTGCGAACGTCCCGGGCGGGCCTCGAGCCCACCCAGCCTTCGTAGCTCAGGGGATAGAGCACCGCTCTCCTAAAGCGGGTGTCGCAGGTTCGAATCCTGCCGAGGGCACCAACCTGCGACAACGTTTTCGCAGGTCAACAACATTTCCGAACGATCCCGAAATGACCATATCGAGAACTCAGATATGGTCTTCGAGTGCGCCCTGCAGGGCACATCGAACATGGGAACACACACCGAGCAATGCGACCGCCCGCGCCGAACAACCCAGCCGACCGAGACGCGAGCCGTCATCCCCTTCGATCAATGACGCCCCGCATCACTGAACTTGTTGCAAAACAACATATTCAGCCGGTCCCGGTCTTATCGCCCCTACGCTCTCGACCGCTACCGATCACGCGCTCAGCGGCATGTCCGTGTGTTCGGCCGTTGGCCGAGATACTGTGCTGGAGATGCCTGCATCCGGGGACTACCGACCGCACGATCCGGGCGCCTTTCGCTACAGGGGGTAGCGTCGAGGCTGCCTCATTCTCGTAGCGAGCGCCGGTTGACAGGCTGTCAAGAAGGCTGGGATTCATCGGTCACCGGAGTCCTGCGGCCTGTTTTGCGGTGTGCTCCAGCTTGGCTCGATATTGCTGCCACCAGGTCGAGTCGCTGGTAGGCATGTTGTCGTTGCCCTCGAGAAGGCCGGCGGCGCCGTCGATGAGCTCGCGGATGATGTCGGCATGTCCGGCGTGCCGGTTGGTTTCGGCCGCTACGTGCACCAGGATCCGATGGAGCGTGACGGCCCGCTGGCCCTCGGACCACCACGGGACCGAGCCTTCGGCGGTGAGGTCGAGGCTGTCGATCGTGGCGTCGGCATGTGCCCAGGCCCGACGGTAGAACCCGATGATGTCCTCGCGCGACTGTTCGGCCGTGACCCACATGTCAGCCGTGGGATCGGCCTCGAAGTCGTGTTCGGTGAGGGGTTCGTCGTATGGGCGGGCGAAGGTGTCGCCGAAGTAGCCGAACTCGACGGTGCCGAGGTGTTTGACCAAGCCGAGCAGGTTTGTGCCGGTCGGGGTCATCGGGCGACGCAGATCGTACTCGGACAGGCCGTCGAGCTTCCATAGCATGGCTTCGCGGGCATAGCGCAGATAACGGTGCAGATCCGCTTTGGGGCCGGAGACAGTCATGTCGAGCACTCTGCCAAGGCACCGTCACATCCCCGACTGATTTTCCTTCACACGACATCCTCGACGAGCCGAGGGCGAGGCACTCGCCCTGCAGCAGGCCACCATCTTCCTCGAGATCGCAGGAAGGCAAGCGGGCCAGAAAGACGTCGGCACCACCTGATGGCTCCAGGGTTACGTCACATTCGTCTAGCCCATGACGTGGTCTTCGAGACTGCCACGGGCTTAGTTCACGTCCGATCAAGGGCCTGGTTTCCAGTGTCTACAACTGGCTCAAGGCGCTGCCGCCGGACGACTCGGCCATCTCGCCCCGAACGGACCACGAGGATTTCTACCCATTGACCACGTTGAGCTCAGACAGCACACCCTGCGGGTCGTTGAGGTAGCGATATCCCTCCACTGGGGGACTGAACTGGCCGAGCACGTTCGCCACAGCATCACGTTCCGCCTCAGTGACCGGGATCCTGCGCTTGACGAGCGTGGCGCACAGCACGTCGACCAGCATCGCCCACTCCCCCACATTGCTATAGGTCCGGTAGCTTTCGACCAGGTCAGAAAGCAGACGGTCGGCGACGCTCTCGAGAAGGTCTCGCGAGTCCTTGCTCATCTTGTTCAGCCGACGGCTACGGGCTTCGATCGCTTGCGGGTCTCGCTGACGCTTTCGCGTGTCTCGTGCCGCCCTGTCCGGATTCATCGCTCTCCTAGCCTATTTGATCGGGTCACCATTCGCGTCGTTCCTGACTACACCCTCGCCGCCGATGGGATAGCCGGTCACGACTCAGCCGTCGGGAGCGACAATGACTTCGATTTGGACGCCGTTGCGGGTGCCGTTTACTTTCCAGTTGCCGTTGTCCTGGAGGACTGGCGGCTGGTCCAGCTTCTTCGCGAAGTCGACTATTCAGTCGATGATTTTGTCGTCTTCCCAGTCATCGGTGTCGGGGAACGGACGATCCGATTCCCCGAGTCTTCGCCTCGGATGTCGTCGTCTCACGAGTAGTCGACTACGGGTTCCTACCCGGCGATACTCATCGGGACGCGGGGCGGGGTGATCGCTGGATCCGTTCGCGAACCTCGTCATGTGCGGTCCGGTGCCGACCGGCGCGAGCTGTTACTCCACCGCTGTGCGGCGGGGTCGTCGCCGATCTTCCACATATTTCAAAGTTGTACGGATTTTAGCCGCGCGAGGTCGGATGCAGGTAGTCGCTACTCGTGTCACGGCCGCAGAATCGGCGAAGCATCCTTACCGAGCGATTTCATCCGACTGATTCGCGAAAGGATATGTGATGGCCGATCTTCCTACACCTGGTGCACGAAGCCGCGAATTGTGCGGCACCATGGCAGTTCACCATAAACTGCTCCAACAGAGCGAAAGCTACCGACAGCGTTCGGCGATGTTCGAGAACCGCGCGCTCGCCTACGAAGGCCGTATGCGCGCACCGATGCGCACCGGTCCGATCACGATCCCCGTGGTCGTCCACGTCGTCCACAATCCCGCGTTCCCGGCCGAGAACATCAGCGCGGCCCAGGTCGAGAGCCAGATCACGGTGCTCAACCAGGACTTCCGGGCGACCAATCTCGACCGCGTCGGCGTGCCGACCGTCTGGACCGATCGTATCGCCGACTGTCGAATTCAATTCGCCTTGGCGACAACCGATCCTGATGGCAATGCGACCGACGGCATCACCCGGACCGCCACCGCGAAGACATTCTTCAGCGCCGAAGCCGACGATGTGAAAGCCACCGCGACCGGCGGCGCCGATCCCTGGCCGAGCGACGAATACCTCAACCTCTGGGTATGCGCCGATCCGCAGACCGCGCCCGGAAACTCGATTCTCGGTTACGCGCAATTCCCTGGCGGTCCCGTCGACACCGATGGCGTCGTCATCGCGACAACCTGCTTCGGCACAATCGGAACCGCCACCGCGCCGTTCCACCTGGGGCGCACCACGACGCACGAAGTCGGGCACTGGCTGAGTCTGCGCCATATCTGGGGCGATGACGGAAGCGGCTGCTCCGGTGGCGATCTGGTCGACGACACGCCCAACCAGGCCACCCAGAACTTCGGCAAACCCCAGTTCCCGCACATTTCCTGCAACAACGGCCCCAATGGCGACATGTTCATGAACTACATGGACTACACCGACGACGCGGCGATGTTCATGTTCACCACCGGCCAATCCTTGCGGATGAACGCGTGCCTGGATGGGCCGAGGGCCTCGTTCCTGGTCGCCGCTCGCGCTCCGGCCGGGGATCTGCGACCGGCGGTGTCCTCCATGGCCGCGGAGGCGACGCCCGGACGCGGCGAGGCGGCCGCACCCCGTTCCGTGCCATCGACGAATTCGAGTTCCTCCGGCGGCGCGGGTGCGGTCGCCGACCTCGAGGGCGAGGTAGCGTTGTTGCGTTCATTACTCGACGAGATCAACGGCGTCCTCGCCCGAGCGCCACACTGGTCGGCGCCGGGGACCCGGTGAGGATTGCCGGTGACCGGACCGATCCCCATCCTCGGAATATGGGTGCACTCCCACGAGGAGGACACCGACACGGTGTCGATTTATCGGCCACGTGACTTCCCGTTTCCCCGGTCACGTGGCCGGTCCGGCCTCGAGTTCGGAGAAGACGGCACCGTCGTCGAATACCGTCCCGGCGCCGATGACCGGGCCCGGGCGACGACCGGCTCCTGGCGTGACCTCGGGGACGGCCGTTACTCGATGTCTTTTCCCGCCGAAGGCGCAGCGGAGCCCACTACACGTACGCTGCAATGCGTCGGGGACGCCCTTCTGGTGGACACCGGGTAATCAGCTTCGATCACCAATCCCCCACCTGAAACCCTTGTGGGTCTCGCTGACCTTCGATGTGGCGGCGTCTGGATCGGGATGAGCACCGTGACAGCGGTTCGGAACGAAACCCCGAAGCTATCGGCCGGCTTCGCGCCAACGGATATCTCCTGTTCGTCGGCGACTGACGGGTAGGTTGGACCGGTCAGATTTCGGGCGAGCATGCAGCGTGGGCGACGGATCGAGAGTGTGCCTGCATCAGGGGACTAGCGTGCTGTGCCCGAATCGTGGTGGGCCTTTGTTATGGGTGGGGTGCGAGGTCGATGCGGACGTTGTCGTTGTTGCTGATGACGAATACTCGGTCGTGGTTGGCCTTCGTCCACTGGTGCGGGATCAGGAAGAAGCGGTCAGGAGTGCGCGCCAGTAGTAGGAGCCCGCTGTAGGCGTAGCGGTATTTCTCCCCGGGTGTGGTGATCGGGAGAACTTGGGAGCCGCCGCCTTCGATCGCGAGCCGATCGACGCTGAGCAGCAGGACGACCGGACGTGCGCCGAAGCCGGTCTCGACGGTGAGGCGGGCGTCGCGAATGGCGCGCTGATGGGCGTAGGAGCCCACCGCCCACGAGAAGCCGAGGAAACCTAAGCCCAGCAAGGCCAGGATCGGTAGCCATGGGGTGGATTGTGTGCGTCTGCGACCGGCGCCGGGGCGGCTGAAAATGCGGGGATGGGTTTCCCGCAGCGCGATGGCGTACCCGAGGAGTGAGACCGCCGCGATGAGCATGATCGGCATGTATGAACCGAGCCACGGCGGTAGCCAGTCGCGGACGATGACCAGAAGCGCGAAGACTGTGGCCAGGATGGCGCCGCTGATCAAGATGGCCATCGTCCAGCGCCGGAGCGTGGCGACGGGTCGTCGGCTGCGTACGGCAACGGCAAGCGGAACCGACCGAAGTGCGTAGCAGGCGAGCACGACCAGCAAGACGATGGTCACGGGCCAGTAGCTACTGGTGAGGCTGCCGATGACGTAGTCGGGGGTGGACAAACCGAGCATCCCGACATCCACGCCGAAATAGCCGTACCAGGCGCGGGTGTACACCATGCCGAAGTAGTAGAGCACTGCGGCGATAACCGCGCCCTGCGAGGCGATGGCTCCCGCAGCGGTCAGAGCTCGACGAAGACTGTGCCGGCCAGTCGAATCGGCGTCGTCCCCACTCATCGAGGGGGCTCACTGGTCGTCGCTGGGTGAGGCGCAACAGTCGTCGTGATATCGACTCCAGTGCCCGGCCTGCCCGGAAGAATCGGAACCGTCGGTGGCACGTTTGTGGGCGGTGTTGTCGGGATGATGACTCCGGTCGTGCTACTCGCCACGGAGACTGACACGGTTGAGGGGATCACCCGCCCGGTCTCGGGGGATACGGACGGAGTAGCTGAAAGGACCGAGCTGGCAGTCGCCGAGTCGGGAGAGGTGGTCACTGCGCTGGACGTATCAGCTTTCGGGGCGGTTGTGGTCGGAGAAACCGTGGTCGGTGCATCGGGCGACCCGCACGCGGCCAGCCCACCGATCAACAAGCAGGAACAGACCGCAAATAGCTGCGATACCGATCGCATCAAGCCCTCCTCGGACAGTGGAGAACAGCACGAGTATTTCACAGAACCATTGCGTCAGTGCAGGTTTGAATTCGAATCGGATCCTCGGCAAAGTAGCGCCTCCGGCCACATCACAGCGAGTGACGGCACCTCCCAGGAACCCTACTGCAACATATTTGCCGGCGACGGAGGGCGCCGGTCGCTTTGCCCGGTGCGAGCGCCACAGATTCGACGAAACGGTTCTGTCCACATCGCTCGATCAGCGGCATGAGGGGAGTCCGGTCCGGCGACCCGGATGTGTCGGCCGACAACGGGCCGGCCGCCTCTGCAGCTGTGGACATCGAATATCACACCGCAGTCCGATTCCCTCTCATACCAGAGGGTTACGAGTAACGAGAATCCGGCCGATAGCTTCGGGGTATCGAAATCCGCGCCCCGCTCCGACATCGACCGGCCGACATCGTCGACGGATGGGGGTGGCGTCTCCGGCTCAGCTCTCAGGAAGATCTATGACGACACCTGCCTTGGTCCCCGAGTCATCTCCACGGTCACCGCGGCGCGGCGCCGACGGTGACTACGCCCGTCTGTTGCGCCGGATCTCCGACGCGGGGCTGATGAACCGGCGTCCCGTCTACTACGCCGTCCGGCTAAGCCTCGTCGGGGTCGCGTTCGCAGCCTGCTGGGCAGCGTTCGTCCTCATCGGCGATTCGTGGTGGACGCTGCTGGTCGCGGGGTTCATGGCCGTGACGTTCGCTCAGATCGCGCTGGTCATGCACGATGTCGCACATCGCCAGGTTTTCCGGCTACGGCAGCCGACGGAGCTCGTGGGAAGAGTTGTCGGCAACGCCGGCATCGGTCTGGGCTACGGCTGGTGGCAGGACAAGCACACTCGGCATCACGCCAATCCGAACCACGAGGAACTCGACCCCGATGTCGCGCCCGACATTCTGGTCTGGTCACAGCAGCAAGCACGGTCCAGTCGCGGTCTGCCTCGTCTCATCGGGAGGGCGCAGGCGTTCCTGTTCTTCCCCCTACTGATGCTGGAGGGCCTGAACCTCCATGTGGCGGGCGTTCGGGCGCTGAGAAATCGATCGGTCAAACACCGCGGGTTGGAGGGCGCGCTGCTGTTCGTCCACTTCGCCACCTACCTGGCCGCACTGTTCGCGGTTCTGCCCGCCGACAAAGCATTCGCGTTCCTCGCTGTCCACCAGGGCCTCTTCGGCCTGTACATGGGCTGCATCTTCGCCCCGAACCACAAGGGCATGCCGACCTCGACCGGCGACGACCGCCTCGACTACCTCCGTCGACAGGTGCTGACCTCCCGCAACGTACGAGGTGGCGCGTTGACCGACCTCGCGCTCGGCGGGCTCAACTATCAGATCGAGCATCATTTGTTCCCGAGCATGCCGACGCCGAATCTGCGTCATGCCCAGGTGATCGTCCGCGACTACTGCGCCGAAATCGGCGTGCCCTACCACGAAACCGGGTTGATCTCCTCTTACCGCGAGGCGCTGAGACACTTGCACCATGTCGGCGCTCCTCTACGCACCCCCGATCGACACCCGGGTACCGAAGTGTCACAACGGGATCGTTGAACACAAGCTGGGCGTCACCCCCGCCCCGGAAGCACCCGGCAGATGCTTTACACCGCCATCCGGCGAAAGTCCCAACGCCCGTTGTCTTCCGATGGCTACGCTGACCAGTGCAGATCCGCGCGGTATGCGCGGACGTAGTCCGGCGGTGGCCTACCCAAGCGTCGTCCCTCTCGACACGTTATGTGACACCTACGGCTTGGCCGACAAAGTGATCGGCGGCCCGGCCGTGGCCCTGGAGTCCGGCACCCCGGTGTAGTCGGGCAGCTCCACGCCGTTGATCGCGCGCTCGACCAACTCGGCGAACCACTCCCCGGTGAAATCGGGGCTCGGCTCGGCGTCCGGCCCGGGGACGTCGCGGCTGCGGGCGTTCAACTGGGCGATCTCCTGGTTGGCCTCGACGAACGAGCGCATCCGCGCCTCATAGCCGGCGAACCCGGCCTCCGGGTCCCACCCAGCGGCGGCCAGCTCTCCCGCCAGCAGGTAGGCGCCTACCAGGGCCAGCCCGGTGCCCTGCCCGGACATCGGCGACGAGCTGAACGCCGCGTCCCCGAGGAGCACCACCCGTCCGCTCGACCAGCGGTCCATCACCACCTGGGCGACCTGGTCGAGGTAGAAGTCCGGGGTGTCGTCCAGGTGCGCGAGGATGCGCGGGGTCAACCAGCCCATGCCGGCCATCCGCTCGCGCAGCAGGCGCTTCTGGGCCGCGACGTCGCGATAGTCGACATCGAAGTCCCCCGAGGGGAAGGAAAACATGGCCATCGCCCGGGTGGCGTCCTGGATGGGCCGCAGCCCGGCGGAGCGCCCGGACTCTTGGTAGTCGATCAGCCAGCGGTCCAGCCCGAACTCGTTGGGAACGCTGTAGAAAGCCAGCACGTGCCCGAGGTGGCGGACGAACCGCTCGCGCGGCCCGAAGACCATCGCTCGCAGCGCCGAGTGCAGCCCGTCCGCGCCGACCACCAGCTCGAAGCGCCGCCGGTCGCCGCCCGCGAAGGCCACGTCGACCCCGTCCGCGTCCTGGGTGAGCTCGGCGATCCGATCACCGAAGACGTACTCGACACCGTCACGGGTGTCGTCGTAGAGCACCTGGGACAGGTCCCCGCGCAGGATCTCGATCTCCGAGATGTACCCGTCGCCGCCATCGTCGTCCGCGCGATAGGTCTCCAGCACGTTCCCGTTCCCGTCCACGGTGTACGCGCCGGCCGTCTCAGTGCGGGCCGCGCGCACCGCCGCGTCCAGCCCCATCCGCCGGATGACCTCCTTGGTCACCCCACGCGCGTCCACCGCCTGCCCACCGGGACGCAGTTCGGGGGCCCGCTCCACCACGGTCACCTCGGCCCCTCGCCGGCGCAGCCAGTGGGCCAGCGCCGGCCCCGCGATACTCGCCCCCGCCACCAATACCCTGGTACCGCTCACTGCGCCTCCCGCTCACCCGGCCGGATCACTGTCCGGATCGATTGCTCTGACCCACCGCTGTCGGTGTATCCACAGGTATCGACGACGGATCCACAAGAAATTCATCGGTGCAGCCGAGATCGTGTCCGCGCTCCTGCGAACACCACACTCGTCTGCCCGATGCCGCACCGACCAGGCCGGGCCGGAGGCGTCCACGGCGGCAACCTCAGTCGACGCAGGGGATGTTGGATCCGATGCTGGTGGTGACGGGTTTACCGGAGTCGGGCGGCGCGTCGGCGGGTTTGGAGGTGGGGGCCCCGGTGGGCGAGGCTGTGCCGGTCGGTGTGGTGGAGCTCGTCGATGTGCCCGCACTCAATTCGTCGGGCATGGTGAAGTCGCTGCCGATCACGATCTCGATGTGGCCGGGGTCGATATTCTTGGACGCGGCTGTCGGTAGCCCGCCGAGCAAGTTCGCGGCCTGGGTGGCGTCGGTGTCGGCGCCTGTGCCGTAATAGACGACCGAGCCGGAACCATCGGTGGAGGCGGCGTTGCCGATGTTTCCTTTGCCGAATCCCTTGTCGGCCAACACTGTCGACACTTTGGCGGCCATACCTGCCGGTCCGCCCGCGTTGACGACGTCGACGGTACTGGTGGGTGTGGTCGTGAGTGCGGTGGGCGTGGCTGCCTGCACGCCGAACGCCGTGCGCACCGTCTTTTTGATGGCGGCCGGATCGATGACGTTGACGTCTTGGCCGTCGATGGTCCGGTAGCCCTGCACCGGCAAGGTCTGGAATTCGATCGGAATCGAACCCGCCTTTCCCATGGTCTGCGCGAAGTCGAGCACGTTCCAGCCTTGGGAGAGCACCACATCGTTCTGTGCGGCGTTGATCAATTGCTGCAGTTTGCCGATGTTGGTGAGTGTGCCGGACTCCGCGAGTTGTTTGGCGACCGAGGTGAGGAACGCCTGCTGGCGGTGGGTCCTGTCGAGGTCGCCGTTGTCGAGTTCGTGACGTTGCCGGACGAACGACAGCGCGTTGGCGGCATCGAGGTGCTGAGGTCCGGCCGGGAACACCGCGCCGGAGTAGTACTCGTCGTCGACGGCGTGATTGAGACAGACATCGACGCCGCCGAGAATGGCGGCCAGGTCGTAGAAGCCGACGAGGGAGACCTCGGCGAACCGGTTGATCGGTACTCCCGTCAGTGCCTTCACGGTCTGCACGATGGATTCGCGGCCGGCCTCGCGGCCCTGGCGTTCCAGTTCGACCTTGTCTTTGACGCCCTGGTTGGCGAGCTTCTGCTCGACCGCCACCTTCTTCAGCCCGTAGGCTTCCTTGATCTTGGCGTGGTCGTAGCCGGGGATCCCGGTGACCGCGACGTAGTCGTCGCGCGGGATGGAGAAGGCGGTGATCTTCTTCAGATCCTTCGGAATATGTACCAGGATAAGGGAATTGGCGTTGTAGCCGCCCTCGCTGCCGTCGCCGGCGTGCAACCGGTCCATGATTTCTTTGGGTAGGTCGTTGCCGTTGCGGTCTTTGCGGGTGTCCAGTCCGATGAGCAGGAGGTTCATGTCGCCGTCGAGCGCGGCGGCGTCCTCGGAACTGATAGCCCCGGACCGGGCGAACCCGTCATCGACGGCGCGCTCGGTGTAGTAGGCGAATCCGGTGCCCGATACAACGACAACCGAGGTAGCGGCAACGACCAGGCGAAGGGCGGTCCGTGCGACCCTGGCCTGCCACGACGACTGCGCGGTCCGATCGCGGCGGGTGGGCCGCACCGGCACATACCGGTCGGTGGGGCCCTCGGCAGGGTCGGTCGCCTCCGCGGACACCTCGCGAACCCCTTCGACAGGCGTTTCCGGCCGAGCATGACGACCACCGGACCGGGGAACCACGACCGGAATCGGTTCCGTTTCGTCACTCATTCGCCGTCAAGCCTCACGTCACAGTGCCGCGCGGAAACCACCGATAGCACTTCACCAGGTTAGAAATATCCTGCCCGATGTCTGTGCCGAATACACGCCGAGCAAGCACCCGATCGGGTACGCGGTAGCGAAATCCGTGGGCGCGGCATCACGTCACGCGCGCCGATCTCGGTGATGATCGACGACAGGCCGCGCCGGTCGGCATGCGCCGACAGTTCGAGGCGGTTCGATAGCCGCAATGCGGCGAGGTCCCAGGTTCGCCCGGGTTGACGAGAGGTCGGGGCGCCACGCAGGATCGATCGCGAGATGGACGATTCATGCTGGTAGAGCTATTGGGTCCGGTGCGGGTGGTGGCCGCGGACGGGAGGAAGGCGTCGGTCGGGGGGCCGCGGGTGCGGGCATTGCTGGGGTTGCTGGCGCTCGAAGCCGGGCGAGTGGTGCCGGCGGCGCGGCTGGTGGACGGGGTGTGGGGGGAGAACCCGCCGGCGGGGGCGGGGAATGCGTTGCAGACTCTGGCGAGTCGGTTGCGAGCGGCGGCACCGGGCACGGTGCGGAATGACGGGGGCGGGTATGTGCTCGAGCTCACGCCCGAGGACGTCGATGTGCATCGGTTCGGGCGTGAGGTCGAGGCAGGGCGAGCGTTGCTGGCGGCCGGTGAGCCCGAACAAGCCATCGCGTGCTTCGATGCCGCGCTCGCCTTGTGGCGCGGGGAGCCGCTGATCGATGCGGGAGAATCGGAGGCATTGCGGGTCGCTGCGCTGCATTTGACCGAACAGCGGCTCGAGGCGGTCGAACTGCGAGCGGACGCCTTTCGAGCCTTGGGCCGAGGCGGCGAGGTATTGGGTGAGCTCCGCACGGAGGTAGCCGCACATCCGTTCCGGGAGACGCTGGCCGCACGACTGGTGCGGGCGCTCGCGGCAGCGGGACGAACCTCGGAGGCGATACAACAGTTTCAGCGAACCGAGACCCTATTACTGGACGAACTCGGCACGACACCCGCCGAGGTCCTGCGCTCGGCCCTGGCCGAAATTCACACGAACGCACCCCGTAATCCCGCAGTCGACAAACCTGCGATCGAGACGGCGTCCGGATCGGGTCCGACGGGAGTTACAAAAGCATCGCGAACCAGCGGCGCATCCGCACCGCTGCTGCCCAGGCGGTTCACCAGCTTCGTCGGACGCGGACGCGACGTGGAAGGAGTGCGACGGGCGCTGCGCGAGGCCCGACTGGTGACACTGTCGGGTACCGGGGGCGTGGGGAAGACTCGGCTGGCCGCCGAGACGGTCGGGGCGCACGCCGAGGACTGGGCGGACGGTTTCGCTTTCGTCGAACTCGCCGCACTCGAGCGGGAGCGGCCCGACCGGCCGGCCATGAACGCGGTCGGAGTGGCGATAGCGAACGCGCTCGCTCAGTTCGAGCGACCCGATGAACTGTCCACGGAATGGGCCGATGTACTGGAGCGGACGCTGTCCGGCCGCCGAATGCTGTTGGTACTGGACAACTGCGAGCATGTCGTGGAGGCGACCGCGCGCCTTATTCACGATCTGTTGCAGCGGCTGCCGCTGCTGCGGGTGCTCACCACGAGCCGGGAGCCGATCGGCGTGGACGGCGAGCGACTGTATCCGGTCCGGACCTTGGACCTGCCCGAAGCCGACTCGGATATCGCGGCGGTCACCGCATCGCCCGCGGTCCGGCTGTTCATCGACCGCGCCACCGCGGCACTCCCGGATTTCGCACTGTCCGAACTCAATTCCGCGGATATCCGCGCCATCGTACGCAGCCTGGACGGCATGCCGCTGGCTATCGAACTCGCCGCCGCTCGCCTGCGCAGCCTGCCGCTACCGGACCTCAGCGCCCGGCTCACCGATCGCTTCCGGCTGCTCACCAACAGCACTCGCCACGCGGTCCCGCGCCATCGAACCTTGCACGCGGCCGTCGCCTGGAGCTGGGGACTGCTCACCGATGCGGAAGCCACTGCAGCCCGGCGTTTTTCGATCTTCGCCGGCGGCGCGACCTTGGACGCCGTTACTTCGGTGTGTGGTCCGGACGCCATCGACACGGTCACCTCACTGGTGACGAAGTCGTTGGTCGACTTCGATGGACAGCGCTATCGAATGGCAGAGACCATCCGCGTCTATGCGACAGCGGAATTGACCGCCGCAGGCGATGCGGACGAAGTCGCCCGCATCCATGCCGACTGCTTCTCGGAATTCGCTGACGCCGCCGCCCACGGATTACGCACTACCGCACAACCCGATTGGCTCGCGCGGCTGATCGCCGAACACGGCAATTGCGAGACCGCACTGCGGTGGGCGTTGGACGTCGGCGACGGCGAGCGCGCGGTTCGCCTGTACTCGAATCTCGTCTGGTATTGGCTGCTGCGCGGGTTGCACGGCGACATCTCCGAACGCCGCCGCGAGGTCCTCGCCCTGATCGACGACACACCGCCGCCGGGGGGCACCGGGGCCTATCTGGCCTGCCGGTACGCCGAGGAGCTGCCGGCGTACTTCACCAACATCTGGTGGGGCCAGATCCGAGATGACACGGGGCAGTTCGAGCGGCTGACCCGCGCGGCCCTCACCGAGGATCGACCTCCGCACCCGATGTTCGTGCTCATACTGGCGCTGCGTGACCTACTCGGCGACGACGACAGCCTGTTGACCGCGTGCACCACCTCCGATGATCCATGGCTACGCGGTAATGCGCTGATAGCAAAAGGTTTCGATGAACTGGGCGGCGACCACCCGGCCCGCGCCCTGCCCACTCTGGAGGCGGCGCTGACCTGCCTGAGCGCGCACGGCGACGCCCGGTCACACAGCCGCGCCCTGATCTCCCTGGCCAGCTACCGGACCCGGATGCTCGGCCTGGACAGCGCCCGCCCGCTGATCGCGAGTGCGCTGGAACTGCTCAGCGCCGACCTGGGCGCCGGTGAGCGCATGGGCGTGCTGCTCTTCGCGGCGGATATGTACCTGGTCGGCGGCGATACGGAGGTCGCGGCAACCTATATCGACCAGGCCGAGGCCCTGATCACCCCGCACATCATCCCCGCGCCGGGGCGCTTCTTGGCGGCGACGCAGGCGCACCTGGCCCACCTGCGCGGCGACAACGACCGCGCGATGGAACTGTACCGGCGGATGTCCGAGCATCCGCTCCCCGACGGCCCGCCACCAGCAGGACGCCACGATACCGTCCGCTTCGTGAACCTGGCCTTCGTGAGCACCGCGCACGCGGCGGCCCTGGTCGCGGCGGGCCGGCCGGACGACGCGCTGCGAGAGCTGGCCATGCCCCGCGATCTGGCCGCCCAGACCTCGGCGGCGCTGCTGGCCGAGGTCGGTATCGGTTACGCCCTCGTTGCTCTGGCGAAGGACGCCCCGGACCAGGCGGCCCGCATTCTCGGCGCAACCGACCGGATCAACCGGAGGGCCGGGGTGATCCGCATCGGCCCGTTCCGGCGGCGGGCGCTCGACCAAGCGGAAGAGGCGCTCGGTCCCGTTCGCCTGGGCGCGGAATTCCTCGCGGGCGCCCGGCTTTCCGACGAGGCGGTGCTCGAACTGCTGCGTACCGTTCGCTGACAGCGGCTGTCAGCGAACGGTACGGGCGGCACTGGATGCTCGGGACACGTATCCCACCGATCCAGGAGTGCTCATGTCAGTTCCTTCGAATACGGAAACAGTTGTTTCCGTGCGTGGTTCCCGCCGACTCGGCGAACGTCTCGGTAGGGCCGGCGCCGTACTGGGAGCCGGGTTCATCATCTCCGTCGGCGGCGGTTATCTGCTCGCCCCGCAGCGAATGGCCCCGGGGTTCGGCTTCACCGACTGGCCGCGCGGCGAGGCCAACGGCTTTCTGAACGTCAAAGGCGTCCGCGATGTGGTCATCGGTCTGATCATGCTGGTCCTGCTCGCGGCCGGGCAGCGCCGCACCCTCGGCGCGACCCTGCTCACCATCGCCCTCATCCCGACCGGCGATATGCTCACCATCCTGGTGCGCCGCGGCTCCACCGCGACCGCCCTGAGCGTGCACGGTCTCACCGCGGGCCTGGTGGCCGCCGCCAGCGCGCTGCTGCTGCGCCGGGAAAATCGCTGAGCGCCCGATGAAGACACTGCTCAATACCGCGCACATCTACATGATCATCGGCCTGATCTCCGGGTTCTACTACCGCGAGATCACCAAGGTCGAACATTTCACCGGGCAGTCGCAGCTCGGTGTCGTGCACACCCACGTGCTGGCGCTGGGCATGCTGTTCTTCCTCATCGTGCTGGCCTTGGAGAAACAGTTCACGCTCAGCGCCCGGGGAAGCCTGTACGGCTGGTTCTTCTGGCTGTACAACATCGGCCTGGCCATCACCGTCGCGTCCATGACGCTGCACGGCACCCTCACCGTGCTGGGCAAGAGCAGTGGTGAGGCGATCGCGCTCGGCGCGGGCGTGGGCCACATCCTGCTGGCCGTCGGGCTGATCCTCTTCTTCATCACCGTCGGCAAATCCATCGACGACAGTCGAACACCGCACAGCGCAGCGGTATTCGCCGAACAGGAGGCATTGTGATCACCGGCCAGGACGGCGCACTGTGGACGCGGGACGCGGTCTCGCTCGCGACGCTGATCGCCGAGGGTGCGGTCACCGCGGCCCAGGTTGTCGAGTCGCATCTCGAGCGCATCGAGCAGGCCGGCTCCGAGATCGGCGCACTCACCACGGTATTCAGCGAATCCGCGCGCGCCGAGGCGGCCGCGGCCGACCGCAGGGCGCCGACGGGGCCGCTGCACGGGGTCCCGGTCACCATCAAGAACAACCTCGACGTCGCGGGCAGCCCGACCACCTGGGGCGTGGCGGCCTTCGGGCAGGCCGTCGCGACAGCGGACGCACCCGCGGTGTCCGCACTGCGGCGAGCCGGGGCGATCGTCATCGGGCGAACGAACATGCCGGACTTCGCCACTCGCTGGCATACCGACAACGACGAGGCGGGCCCGACGGTGAATCCGTGGAACCCGACTCGCAGCCCGGGCGGTTCCAGCGGCGGTGACGCCGCAGCGGTAGCCACGGGCATGACCCCCCTAGGCCTGGGCACCGACTTCGGCGGTTCACTGCGCGTACCCGCCGCGTTCTGCGGAGTCGCCTCCCTGCGCACCACACCCGGCCGGGTAGCGGTGGCCTCGAGCCTGTCCGGGGCCGCACCCGCGCCGACGAATCAATTGTTCGCGGCGCCGGGGCCGTTGGCGCGCACCGTGCGCGATCTGACGACTGCATTCGAGGTACTCAGCGACAGCGCTGACCTGCGCGATCCCGGATGGATTCCAGTGCGTGACGCGACCGATACCGTCCTGCCCGCAGTCGCCGTCACGCTCGGTGACGATATCGATCCGCAGGTGCGGGCAGCGCTGCTCGGCTGCGCCGACGCCCTCGAACGCGCGGGGTATCCGGTAGCCGAACTGGATCCGCCGCAATTGGGCGAGGTGGCGGCGGACTACGGTCGATTGGTTTCCACCGAGGTGGTGGTCCAGCGCCGCGAAGCCATGCGGCGAGTCGGCAGCGCCGGACTGAACACCTTCGTGGACGCGGCGATCGACCTGTTCCCGCCGCTGGATCTGGCGGGCTACATGACCGCGCTGGGTGAGCGCCTCACCCGCCGCGCGGCCTGGTCCCGCTTCCTCGCGGAGCATCCGATCGTGCTCGGCCCGGTCTCGGACGAACTGCCCTGGCCGGTCGGCTACGACCTCGGCGGCACCGCACAAGTCGCGACCATGTACGCGGCGCATCGCCTCACGATCGCCGCCAACTACTTGGCCCTGCCCGCGGTCACGGTCCCAGCGGGCGTATCGGCCGAGGGTCTTCCCATCGGTGTCCAGTTGATCACCGCCCCATTCGCCGAGCGCCGCGCGCTGACGGCCGCCGCCTATATCGAAGCGGCCTTTCCGATGTCCACACCCATCTCCCCGGCAACCGACCCGGCCACCCGGAACCAGGCTCGATCCATCGGCTCGGGCACGACGCGGTGAACATTTCTGTAGCGAAGGGAATCTACATGTCACACAACACATTGCGCTCCGCCGTGCGCGGACGGGTACTGCTGCCGGGTGACGAAGCGTTCGATACGGCACGGACCCCGTGGAACCTCAATATCGACCAGCCGGTAGCGGCCGTCGTGCACGTCGAAGACGCGGAGGATATGGCCGCTGTGGTCGGCTACGCGCGCGACGCGGGCCTGTCGGTGACCGCGCAGCCCAACGGCCACGGCGCTTCCGGTGATACCGCCGGCGCCATTCTGGTGCGCACGCGCCGACTCGATCGGATCGAGGTGGATCCGGCCCGGCGACGTGCCCGCGTCGGTGCGGGGACCAATTGGGGGCACGTCCAGGCGGCGGCCGCCCGGCACGGCTTGAC
This sequence comes from Nocardia sp. NPDC051929, assembly GCF_044548645.1. NCBI lineage: Bacteria > Bacillati > Actinomycetota > Actinomycetes > Mycobacteriales > Nocardiaceae > Nocardia > Nocardia sp. NPDC051929. Next base: position 23,209 of record NZ_JBIUCG010000034.1, read on the forward strand.
CGGGCTGGCCGGAAGCTCCCCGGTGGTCAGCGTTGTCGGCTATACCCTCGGTGGCGGATTATCGTGGTTCGGCCGTAAATACGGTTGGGCGGCCGATAGCGTCCGGGCCTTCGACATCGTCGATGCCGACGGTCGTCAGGCCAGGGTCACCGCGGAATCCGACCCGGAGCTGTTCTGGGCACTGTGCGGCGGCGGCGGGGATTTCGCACTGGTGACGGCGGTGGAGTTCGATCTGTTCGCGGCTCCGGCCTTGTTCGGTGGCCTGATCGCCTGGCCGGCCGCGCAGACCGAGGCGGTCCGTGCGGCCTTCCAGGACATCACCGATCACGCACCGGCCGAACTCACGGTCTGGCTCAATCGGCTGGAACTGCCGCAGGCTCCGCCGGTGATCGCGATCGCCGCCGCCTACCTGGGCGAACCGGCGCGCGGACGGGACCTGCTGCGACGGCTGGACACGATCGACGGCATCCTCGCGGACACGCGCCGGGAATTGTCCCCGGCCGAGTTGGGCGCCATCGTCAACGAGCCCACCGCCCCAAGCCCCGGACTGCTGCGAACCGAACTGCTGACCGCACTGGACGAGACCGCCGCCGACATCCTGCTGCACGCACCGATCGATCCGCTGATGGGCATCCAGCTCCGGCAGTTGGGAGGTGCGCTCGCCGAGCCCACCCGAGGCGCGGCTCCGCCGTTCGCGGAGCCCTACGCACTGTCTCTGCAGGCCACCGGCTCGGATCCCGACACCGTTGCCGCGGTACTCGCCACGCAGAAGCGCATCATCGCCGATCTGGGCGCGCGAGTCAGCGGCCGCAAACCGTACACCGTCCTGTCCGCCGGCGACAGTGTCGCGGAGGTTTTCGACACCGGCACCTTGGACCGATTGCGAAAGCTCAAGCAGGCCCGCGACCCACACGGTGTATTCCGCGCCAACTTCCCGATTCTCCACTGAACCTCCGGTTTCGAGACCGAGGTCAGGCACCTCCACACAGCGCTGCCCCGCCAACGTGATCGGCGCGGCAGCGCTGTGCCCGCGACCAGCTATGTCGGTATCGGCCGCGAGGGCGATTCCCTTCGCCGCCCATCCGTTTTCGCGGGGCCAAAAGTATCCGAGCGGTATCGTGCCGAATTACGTCGCGATCGTCGACGGCCAGGCTCGGTCGTCGATTGTGAGCCAGGGTTCGGTGGCTGCGGCGGTGGGGGATACGCCGGTGAATTCGCGGATGTCGCGGTGGAGGTGGGATTGGTCGGCGTAGCCGGTGTCGGCTGCTACTCGGGAGGGGGAATGTCCTTGCACGAGGCGGTGGACGGCGTGGTCGAAGCGGACAAGTTTGGCGGCGCGTTTGGGGGTCAGGCCGATTTGCGTGCCGAAGCGTGACCACAGTCGTTGACGGCTCCAGCCCAGCTCGGCGGCGAGGTGCTCGACGCGGAAACGGCCGCGGCTGAGTTTTATATGCCGCCATGCCCAGGCGACCTCAGGGTCGACGCGCTGGTCGTGCCGGGACCGCGCGGACAGCGCGGTGTCGACCAGGGCGAACCGGTCGGGCCAGCTCGGCGTCTCGTGCAGGCGCTCGCGCAGCCACCCCGCCTCACGACCCCAGATGTCGTCCAGGCCGACGATGCTTCCGCCCAGCTCGGTGGGAGGAAGGCCGAGAATCGCTTGGGCGACAACCGGTTCCAGGCGAATCTGGACGCATTCGACGGCGTCGACACAAACCGGAAGCGCGGTGCCGGCGAGGCCGAGTGTCAGACTGCCCGAATGGCTACGGCCCGTCGAGTCGCGGACCTCGAAGCCGCACTCGCCGAACTCGACGATCACCGTGACCGCCGGATGTGGAATGACACGCACCTGCTCGGGGCCGTCCCCGTGCACATGGAATCCGGCCATGTCGACGCCGCGCAGGGCGGGTGGCCGCGCCGGTCGCGCGATGTCCCAAGGCACACGTCGATTGTATGAGCAGCCGCGCACGCTGACATTTCTTCAATACGCGGCCAGCTGTCGTGCCAGAACGTGGTGGTGTCCCAACCAATCGAAGGAGCAACCGTGGACGAAACCACTACCGCCGCGAGACCGAATCGGTGGCGCAATATCGGGCTGCTGATCGCCACCGTCCTGGTCGCCGTGGCCACCGGCTATACGACCGGCGCGGCGAACGCCGAGACCGACGATTCGCACGAGCACATGGTTCATCTTCCGGGCGGAGACATCCACGTCGTCGCCGACGGAACGCCGGGCGCTCGCGCGGTGGTGCTGCTGCACGGACTGGGCGCCTCGACCGCCTATTGGGATCCGGTGCTGCCCGCCTTGCGGGACCGGTACGTCGTGCGTATCGACCTGCTCGGCCACGGCAAGTCCGATAAACCCGACAGCGGCTACAGCACGTCCGAACAGGCGAGCCGAGTGGGGGCCGTGCTCGACCAGCTGGGCGTACGACAGGCGATCGTCGTCGGGCATTCTTCCGGCGGCTACGTGGCCACCTCGCTGGCCGAACAGCGCCACGACCTGGTGTCGGCGATCATGCTGATCGACTCCGGTCCCCGCCTGGACGCCGTCACCGGCAGCGGTCCGGTCGGCAACCTACTGTTCGTTCCTGCGATCGGACAGCCGCTGTGGCCGCTGCTCCCGGATGTCGTGCTCCGGCAAGCCATGAGTTCCGCGTTCACCCGGGACGTGCGGATCCCCGACCAGTTCGTCGCCGACCTGCGCGGCATGACCTACCGCAGTCTCACCGCGACCTCCACCGCGTCGGACGACTACCTGCGGGAACGGTCCGAACCGGACCGGCTCACCGACCTCGGCATTCCGGCCATGGTGCTCTACGGCTCTCAGGACAAGCGATGGCAGCCGGACTCTTACGAGGACTACCGCCGCGTCCCTGGCATCCGGATCGAGAGCCTCGACTGTGGCCACACACCCATGGTCGAAGAGCCCGACGGCACCGGCGCCGTCATCCGTGACTTCGTCGGCCGGCACTGACCGTAGTCGTCGGCCACCTCTGGGTGGTTCCTGCGGGGCCGCAGCTCCCGCTAGTCGTCTTCGCCGGTCGGTCCGTCCAAACCCGCCTCACGGAGGATGCGGGTCAAGGTATCGGTATCGACCGGCCGCTGCGGCTCTTCCTTCTCCGCAACCGGGTTCTCCCGAGCGACAGGCAGCATTTCTTCGTAGCCCGGGTCGCCGGGGTGGAACTCCTCGAAGCCGCTGTAGAAGACGCCGTCCTCGGTCTGGCCACGCAGCGGCAGCAGGATGGTCACGCCGTCTTCTGCCAGCATGGGTGGGCTCGTATCATCCGAATACGCGGTCAAAATAATCCTTCAACTGACGGGCAATCTGGTCGTTGCCGAGGGCGAACTTGCGAAGCTGCTTGATGTCGCCGTGCATCCACGCCGTGAACGCTTCGGCGAAAGCCTCGCAGCGACGGTTGTAGTAATCGTTCCACTTATGTTTTTTCCCGATGGATTGAAGCATCGACGCGTGCAGGTCGCGCCACTCCTGGGTGTCGCTGAGCCATCTTCCACCGGTACCGTACGCCGCGTCGGCCGCATGCCCGAACTCGTGGAAGACCACGTTCTCGCTGCCGCTGCGCCCGCCGGAGTTGATCACCAGCCGGCGCGGTCCACCCATGTACACGCCCTGGACGGTGTTCCAGCTCGTTCCGGCCTTGCGTCCGTATGGGGTACTGCCTGCAAGGCTCTCGGTACCGGGCAACTGGAGTAGGGGGCGATTACCTATGACGATTCCGCCACCGGCCACGGCGTTCATATGCTCGCTTACCCTCGCGTAGATATGGCTGGGCACTCGGGCGAGATCTGTCACCATCTGCCCGGTCTCAGGTGTCTGGTCGATGATGTTGACGAATGCGCCACCGTCGGCGGGAGGATAAGCGACAGTGAATTCGTACACATCGGCCAGGCGCACCTGATCCCCCGGATGCAGCATGACTTTCGTGCCGGGTGCGATCTCTTCGCCGTTGACGTAGGTGTGGTGGGTAGATCCTTCATCGCGGATCCAAACGCGGCCGGAGGGGTAGGTGCCGATACTGGCGTGCCTGCGCGAGATCCGGTCGGCGCGCGAAAGCCCGCTGGGTATCCCCGTCCCGTCCCGCCCGAGCAGGACCGGTTCGCCACCGCGCACCAGATCCAGCGACACGTCGCCGAGTGAGTTGTTGAGCTTCACCGCCAACGGGCGCGGAGGGGCCTGACCATAACCGTCCTCGAAACGTGCGGCGCCGATCCAGTCACCGAGCCGGACCTGATCGCCGGGACGAAGCCGAACCGGCCCTTGATCGGGATCGACCTTGATGTTGTCGACCCACGTCCCCCGCGTGGAGTGTTCGTCGCGCAACCACAGAGTTCCGAACTCGTCGCGGTAGATGACGGCATGGCGGCGGGATACCGATGTGTCGGTCAACTGGTCCGACAGCGGGGAGTCGGTCCCGCGCCCGAGCACAACCTGTTCACCACGCCGCAATGTCAGCGGAGGCACGTTTTCGTCGTCGGACAACCGCAGCTCCAGCGGCGGTTCCTCGCCGAATCGCAGCCGTGTCGACACGTCCCCGAACTTCACCTCGTCCTCGGCGTTCAGGTAGCGTTTCTGGCCCTCCGGCACGATCTCGTCGTTGACCCGCAGCGGGTTCCAGCCGTCGTGAACCCGATCGAGCACCCAGATGCCGCCATCCAGGTCACGTCCGACGATCACCTGCCGTCCCGGCCTGCCGATCACCATCGCGTGGCCATTCAGCGCACTGACGTCGACGGAAACCTCCTGGCCGGGTTCGAGGCGGATGGGGAGCTTCTGTCTGCGCTGCTCGAAGCGCAGCTCGGCGGGCGGAAGTTGCGGGGGTTCCTCGCTGCCGATACGAGCGGTCCCGACATAGTCCGGGCCGAGTCCCACGTTGTCGCCTTCGGACAGTGTCACCCTCTGGTTCGGAGCGATCCTGTCCCCGTTGATCCATACCCCTTCCGACCCCCGGTGGTCTCTGATCCACAGACGACCGTCGTGGTCCAGCCCGAGCGTCGCGTGCTGCTCCCCGATGCCGCGGATGCCACGCAACTGGGATGCGAAGGGCGAACTCTCGCCGGTGCCGATGATGACCGGCCTACCGGGTTCCAGCCGCACGGATGTCGCGTCCGTCCCGACGCCGAACCGCACGTGCACCGGGCTGGCGTCCAGCGCGGCGTCCAGCGGAATGAACTGCGCCTCCCCGCGGTAGCCGCCGAATCGCACGCCATCGCCCGGTGCCAAAGTGCGCTTCTCGCCTTCGGCGAGCAGGTCGCCGTTCACCCGGGTGCCGTTGGTGGAGCCCGCATCCCGGATCCACACGCGACCGTCCTCGTCCATGCCCATGGTCGCGTGGCGGCCCGACACAGTGATTCGGCCGGTCGCCTCAGGGTGTATGAGGCCGCGACCGAGATCCACTTCTCGGCCACGATGCAGCGTGAACGTGGGCCCGTCGTCCCCGAACAACCGGACTTCGGCTGTCTGCCGCTCGAATGTCACCCCCAGTTCGAGGTCCCGGCTCAGCAGCAGCTCTTGCCCGTCGTAGATGCGCACCCATTGCCCGCCCGCCAATTGCTTGCCGTCGACGAAAGTGCCGTTCATCGAATTCTCGTCGCGGAGCATGACGTGGCCTTGATCGTCCACCTTGAGCGTCGCGTGACGGCGTGACACCCGATCGTTCGCGACCTGCTCCAGCAGCGCGCCTTGGCCGCGTCCGAAAACGTATTCCTGGCCGGGAATCAGTCGCAGCGGAATCCGCGCGCCCTCAGGGCCGGTCAGCACCACGTCGACGTAGCCACCCTCGGGATGGCGGTAGTGCCCGGTGAGTCCGGCCGGCGGCGGCGCACCCGCGAGCGTGTACCGGTCCTGGCTCGCCGACTGCTCATGCAGCTGGACGCGCGGCTGCGGTCGTGTCGGCGGGCCGTCATACGTCGGTTCGTCGGTCCGCGTGTGGGGCGTCGGCTCTTCGTGTGTCGCCGGAGCCTCATCCGCTGCCGACTGCCGCCCGGCCGGATCTGCCTCAGCGACCGGAGGACGCGGCCTCGACTCGTCCGGAACACGCGAATCGTCCCGGATCGGCCGTCCATCCGACGTCTCGTCGACCGGGACCCGCGGCGTCAGTTCCTCCTGCCGGACGAGCGGACCATCCGCATTCCGTGGTAGCGCCGGCGGCTGGTCCCGGCGGCCTCGTGGCGCGACCGCCGAGCCGTCGACTTCGCCGCGCGGTGTGGGTGGCCTCCCGTTGCCCGCAAATGCGTCAGCGCCGGGCGGCCGGTCTTGTCGCGGCGTGACCGACACCGCCCGGCCGTCACCAGGGGTGATTCCCGGCGCCGAGCCGGGAGACTGCGGTGACACAGGCGGCAGAACCCCACGCCCGGTGTCACCACCACCCGCGGCATGTTCCTCCAACGCGGTCATCCGCTGGAGCATGCCGTCGTACCAGTCCCGATGACCCGCGGCGTAGAACACCGGGCTCAACTCTTCGACACGCTGCCGGATCTCCAGCAACTCCGGGCGGGTGAGAGCGTGGTCGTTCCACAAGATCTCGTTGGTGTCCCCGTAACGCAGGAAGTTCTCCGCGAAGGGGCCGACGGAATACTGCGCGTCGGTGAAATTCTCGAACGCGCGACTGTGGTCGATCCCCCATACGTTGCCGTCCGGATCCACCATCCAGTTGTCGCCATTGCGGTCCGGTATGCGTATCAGCACGTCCATGACACCTTGGCGCATTCCGGCAGGACCGCTGACGACGTCCTGCGGGAACGCGCTTCGCGGATACGTGTCCGCCGCCACCGTGCCGGGCACCACTTCCATGTAGACGTGGTCGCCGATCACGTGCACTGCGGGCACCCGTGCGCCCACCGCGTCGCCGACCAGCGAGCTCAGGAATTCCGCGTGTGCGTGCAGCGGATCGGAAACCACCTTGTGGATCACTTCGGTGCCGTCGTGGAAGACGAGCCGCTCTACCACTCTCGCCGACTTGCCCTCGGTGCTGAATCGTTCGATGGTCTCCACTCGCGGTGGTTCACCGGAACTCAACAGCTCATTGATGCGTGAGGCGAATTCCCAGTGGCGCAGACCGAGTCGAGGGGTGTCACCTTCCGAACGCATCGCGGTACGGCCTGCGGTGTGGACTCGGATCGCACTACCCGCCGCGCCGACGAACCCGCTGCCGAAGCCGGTGATCGCGGCTTCGCGAACCATCTTGAACAGGTCACCGAGGCTGTGGATCTCGTCCATGTGGATCAACACCGACGGCACCGCGCCTGCCAGACCGCCGGTCACACCGCCCGCGCCGCCGAGCAACATCGTGCCGCCCATATGGGCAGCGAGCCGACCGCGCTGACTGATCGCTCGGCCGCGCGCCCAGCCCAGCACGCGCGGCGCGAGTCTGCGGCCGACCTCCGCACCCGCCACACCACCGACCACACCGCCGAGGAGCATTTCCAGGAAGGCGCCCACGTCGAACTTGTCGCGCACGCCGTCTTTCAGGTCCCACAGCTGTGCGCCGCCGCTGATCGCGGCACTGGTCAGGAGACCGACTTTCGCCGCGTGCACCGCGCCGTGCAGCGCAGCCCGCTGCGCAGCGCCCGCTACCGCTCGTTCGCCCACCTCCGCGGTGAGTCTCGCGGCCGCGGCGGCCATCGCCTGCTCGGCCTCGATCCGGTCGATCAGCGCCTTCGCGCCCCCGCCCTGGAAGAACAGCAGAGCATCGTAGGCCAATTGGGCGGCGAGGGCGATCCCCATCGCGAGCAGCAGATGCTGTGTTTGCACACTCGAATCAGCGACGTCGTGGCACTGCTTTCCCAAGCTCTGGCACACCGCTGCCTGATCGCGCATGGATTTCACGACGACACGGTGGCGGTCGGCCAGGGCTGTCGACGTGGCGCCTTGCACGGCTTGCTCGGTACGCCCGGCCTCGCCCTCGTATCGGTCGGCGGAGTCGTTCAACTCACCGGCAGCCACCAGGTACGCGTCCCCGTTACGACGCATTCCATCGATGTCGGTCTCCGGCCAGTGGCCGAGGACCAATTCGCGCACAGCCGAAGGCACCTCGGCCAGCAAACCGCTAGCATCCATCGCAGCCTGCCTCCCGGCACCCTCACATTCGCTGCGAGATCATTCAGACATATCGGACCGCACTCATTATTCCCAATAGTGGGAATTCGATCGGTAAGGGAAAGCTGGCCGTACCCAGCGCGACGGACAGTCGAGATTGCAACTAATCCGAAAGTACTGCGCCGAAAGTAGCTTCGTTATCCCACACCGAGCCGATCGACCAGACGGCGCTTTCTGGGGCAACCGTCACGCGGTCCCGGCCCGGCGGCGGGAGTCTCACCACAGGCGGGTATGCGACCAGCGGTTCCGGGACAATGTCTGCAAGTACATAGGGAGACGGTGTGGGCGAAACATTTTCGGTCGATCCGGATCGGCTGCGGGAGCACGCGCCGCAGTTCGACCTGATCGGGGCGGACGTGGCGGCCACCGTGCGAAAACTGCGCGCGGCCTTGGCCGAGGAAGGCGAGCCTTGGGGCAAGGACGACGCCGGCCGCGCGTTCGCCGAATCTTACGTTCCGGAGCACAAACGAACGATGGCCGACTTGAACAGCCTCGTCGAAGTGCTCCAGCAGGCAGGCACCGATCTGCGCAACCTCGCCGAAAACTTTGAGAATCACGATCGGGCCGTCGGGCAGCGTATCCGTGACACTGCCGACGCGTTCCAGAAAGATCCGGTATCGATCCCGCTGGGAGAGCAGGTCACCCCCACCCACCGGCTCGGCCCGAACGCTACGGACGTACCTACTGCCGCGCAGCCATACGCAGGATCTCCTCTGCCCACCGCGGCCTCGACGGCGGCCCCGCCGGCCCACCGAACTCCCGTCACCGCGCCTGCGACCGCTCGGTCACCTGACTTGTCGAGCGCTCCTGCCGATACTCCCGGCACGCCTGAGGACGGTTCGAGCCCGAGGCAGCAGCCGGGCGGGACCGAGGGGAATCCGCCCGGCCGTGACCACCGCGGCACCGAACAGCCAAATACACCCGGTTCCAGCGCGCAACCCGCTCATCGGGCAGAAACCGCATCCACGCGTCCCACGCAGGGCAATCGGCCGTCTTCCCCGTGGACGAAGTCTGCCGCCACGAATCAGACCGCCGTGACGCCCCGGGCCGGCGTGGCGAAGCAGACCGGCGCCACGGCTCCGAGTACGCCATGGTCCAGGCCCATCACAGCGCGTCCGCCGAGGGTTTCCGCCCCGGACGCGGGGACACCCGGTTCGCCGCCGCGCGCGCCGGGCCGCCCTCCCGCACGACCGGATCAGAAGGACGAGAAAGCAAACCGGAAAGTGGACGCCTCCGCCGAGTCGGTCGCAGCCCGCCTCGCCCGGGAACTCGCCGACCGCCACGGCGTGCGCGCCTTCGGTTTCGAGACCCCGGGCGTCGCGGTCCAGGTACTGACCGAGATCGTCGCCGCAGTGGACGACGTGCTGCCGCGATACCCGCAAATCGTCCTGCGCGCCATTGGGATCGAAGAACTGGCGAGCGGCGAAGCGACGCGGCTGGAATGGGATTCGGGCGCGACACCTGGAGACTCCGAGAACGCTCCTGATTCACCGGAGAAGCGCTCCTCGGTCGCGTCCGAGGGGGTGCTCACCGCACGCATCGCGCTGGCGGTGGGCGCTGCCACCGACCCGGAGCGTTTACAGCAGACCGTCACCACAGCCGACAACGCGGGCATGCTCGCCCCCGGATGCGCGAGACGGCCCGTGTATTCGTCGATCGTGCGCGAGCTCGGCAGAGCGCTCGACGGAGCAGGCGGCTTTCGCGCTCGCGCCGCCGCACAGCGCGTGCTGGTCAGGGCGTATATGCCGCAACTGAACCCGGAGGACAAGGGCTCGTTGAATCGCACGGTGTCCGGCTTCCAGGAATGGCGGTCGCAGTTGAGCGGCCGCAGCTTCGATCGCGGGCGATTCCACCCCGCCGCTGCTCTGGCCGAGGCATTCACCGACGTAGTCCTCAACGCCGCAGAGGCCGCACCGCCCGCGCAGGTACTGCACCGCCTGCTCGTCACCACCGCGGACTCCCCCACACCCCCGTAATCACCACCGCACAGTCGTACGAGCAGCCAGTGTGTGAGCGTCCGGCTTGCGAAGGTGAATTTCGTTGAGAGGCAGCGATATTGTGAGCAGCATGCGGTGGATGGTTGCGATGAGCTTGGTGCTGCTGCTGGGCGGCTGCGCGCAGACCACGGCGGGAAGGCCGCAGCCGGTAGCAGGGGCGTCGCAGACGGCGTCGTCGTCGCGGGCGGCGGCACCGGAGAAGGACGGGGAACTCCGAGATCGGATCGCTTGGGTTCGGCAAGGTACGCCGGTTGATCTCGCCGGCTTCCATTCGGCCCGGATCGAGGGCGGTCCGGTGACCGACCTGCGGGACGATATCGCGTTCGTCAGCCCTACCAGCAAGATCAGTTGCATCACGGGGAAAGCGTTGGGGATGGACGGGTTCGACTGCACGGTCGAGCTGAAGGAACCGGTGCCAGCGCCGGGCGAGGGCTACGGCCAATGGTTCGGCGGATACGTGACCTACGCGGGGCGCCGGTTGACGGTGGGCCAATTCCGCGGCGATCCAGGGCTTTTCATCAACGGCCAGGGCCGGACCTTGCCGTACGACAGCACCATCACCTTCGGCGACTACGCCTGCCGCATCGCGACGACCGGCCTCACCTGCGTGCACCCCGCTCAGGGCACGGGCGTGCAACTGAGCAGTGAGGGCGTCGTCCCGCTCGGCTGCCTGCGCGAACTCCCGCAGACGGAGCGCGAACCGGCCGTCGGCCGCGCTTATGCCTGCTGAGCACCCGTCGCTGCGACATCCAACGCTATTCCGTGGCCTTCGGATGGCCGGTTCCGGCGTACGTTATCCAGATGGTCCGATGGTCGTCATCGATCAAGTACCAGACTCTGCCCCCACTGGTGACTTCATACTGCCAGCGCTCGAGAGTGGCGCCCTTCCACACCGCCGATCCCATCGAACCCTTGAGACGATGCTGCCGCTCCGGGTTCGCCGATGCCCTCGGATTCGCTCGGATCGCGTCGAACGCCCGACGAAGGTTGGCAGCCGCGTGCTGCGCCAAATGCTCCCAACCGGTACAGGCTTCGGTAGTCGCGAAACGGACTTCGAATTCTTCGCCGACCGCAGGAGGCGCGACGCGATCGCCCCGCTTCGGACTCATCCGGCCGACTCTTCCGACTCCGGCACCGGGACCGGCCCGAGATCGCCTTCCGGCTCACGAGTCAGAATTGCCAAGAGCGCCGGGTCGGCATAGATCTCAGCTGTGTGCCGCCACTGTGCCAGCAGCGTGGCCAGTGGAGCGAGGTTCTCCAAGGCCGCCGCGCCCCGCGCTACCGCGACCAATTCATCGAGAAACTGATCGAGATCCCCTGCCGGAAGGAAGGTCACCCAAGGAACAGCGTCCGGCAGGACATCCCGCACGGCCTCCGCGCCCAGCCGACGCACCAGACCCGCGAGCAGTCGCGCCGTGAAATCGACAACTATGCCCTCGGCATCCAGCTGCGATACCCGCATGAGTGCCAAATCGTCGGCATCGCGCCGACGCAGCCGCAATGCGCGCACGTCGTCCAAGAGCTTCGCGGTCACCGCAGGCTTGTGCAGTAAGTCGCTGAAAGGGACGACGTCGTAGGCAGCGCTCATGACATCCACACTACCTCGGATGTTCGATCCGCTGGAATAGGAGCCCCGAAACGCGAACGGCGCCGCCCCTTTCGGAGCGGCGCCGTTCTCAGCGATTCAGCGAATCACTTGATGATCTTCGTGACGCGACCGGCGCCGACGGTGCGGCCACCCTCGCGGATCGCGAAGCGCAGACCCTCGTCCATGGCGACCGGCTGGATCAGCTTGACGGACATCTCGGTGTTGTCACCGGGCATGACCATCTCGGTGCCCTCGGGCAGGGTCACAACGCCCGTCACGTCAGTCGTACGGAAGTAGAACTGCGGACGGTAGTTGTTGAAGAACGGGGTGTGGCGGCCGCCCTCGTCCTTCGACAGGATGTACGCCTGGCCCTCGAACTCGGTGTGCGGGGTGGTGGTGCCCGGCTTCACGACGACCTGGCCGCGCTCCACGTCCTCACGCTTCAGACCACGAACCAGCAGACCGACGTTGTCGCCCGCCTGGCCCTGGTCCAGCAGCTTGCGGAACATCTCGACACCGGTGACGGTGGTCTTGGTGGTCTTCTCGCGGATGCCGACGATCTCGACTTCCTCGTTCACGTTGATCACGCCACGCTCGACACGACCGGTGACCACGGTGCCACGACCGGTGATGGTGAAGACGTCCTCGATCGGCATCAGGAACGGCTTGTCGGTCTCACGAACCGGGTCCGGGATCGACTCGTCGACCGCGGCCATCAGCTCCAGCACCGACTCCGCCCACTTCGGGTCGCCCTCGAGCGCCTTCAGACCGGAGACCCGCACGACCGGCGCGTCCTCGTCGAACTCCTGCGAAGCCAGCAGCTCGCGGACCTCCATCTCGACGAGCTCGAGGATCTCCTCGTCGTCGACCATGTCGGCCTTGTTCAGCGCGACCAGGATGTAGGGCACGCCGACCTGACGGGCGAGCAGCACGTGCTCACGGGTCTGCGGCATCGGGCCGTCGGTGGCGGCGACCACGAGGATGGCACCGTCCATCTGCGCCGCACCGGTGATCATGTTCTTGATGTAGTCGGCGTGACCCGGGGCGTCGACGTGCGCGTAGTGGCGCTTCTCGGTCTGGTACTCGACGTGGGAGATGTTGATCGTGATACCACGAGCCTTCTCCTCGGGCGCCTTGTCGATCTGATCGAACGCGAAGCTCTCGTTCAGATCCGGGTACTTGTCAGCCAGCACCTTCGTGATCGCTGCAGTCAGCGTGGTCTTGCCGTGGTCGACGTGACCGATGGTGCCGATGTTGACGTGCGGCTTCGTCCGCTCGAACTTCGCCTTCGCCACTTCTTTGTCCTCCTGGACTTGTTGGTGCGTGCAATTGCAGCAGTGCGGGGGTCATCCCCGCGGACAACGGGGAAAGGGTTTACAAACGCCCGGGAGCCATTACTCGCCGGTCGCCTTGGCGATGATCTCCTTCGACACGTTGGCCGGAACCTCCGCGTACGAGTCGAACACCATGGAGTAGTTCGCCCGGCCCTGGGTCTTCGACCGCAGGTCACCGATGTAACCGAACATCTCCGAGAGCGGAACCAGCGCCTTGACGACACGGGCACCACTGCGTTCCTCCATGGCCTGGATCTGACCACGGCGGGAGTTCAGGTCGCCGATCACGTCGCCCATGTAGTCCTCGGGCGTCGTGACCTCGACCGCCATCATCGGCTCGAGGATCACCGGACCGGCTTTGCGAGCCGCTTCCTTGAGCGCTTGCGCGCCCGCGATCTTGAACGCCATTTCCGACGAGTCGACGTCGTGGTAGGCGCCGTCGAGCAGCGTGACCTTCAGGTTCACCAGCGGGTAGCCGGCGAGCACACCGTACTGCATGGCGTCCTGGGCACCGGCATCCACCGAAGGGATGTACTCCTTCGGCACGCGGCCACCGGTGACCTTGTTCTCGAACTCGTAGTGCGCGCCGTCCTCGCCGACGAACGGCGCCAGCGCGATGATCACCTTCGCGAACTGGCCGGAACCACCGGTCTGCTTCTTGTGCGTGAACTCGAGCTTCTCGACCGGCTTGGTGATCGTCTCGCGGTAGGCCACCTGCGGCTTACCGACGTTCGCCTCGACCTTGAACTCGCGCTTCATGCGGTCGACCAGGATGTCGAGGTGCAGCTCGCCCATACCGCCGATGACGGTCTGGCCGGTCTCCTGGTCGAGCTTGACCGAGAAGGTCGGGTCCTCTTCGGAGAGACGCTGGATCGCGGTGCCCAGCTTCTCCTGGTCGGACTTGGTCTTCGGCTCGATGGAGACCTCGATGACCGGGTCCGGGAAGGTCATGGACTCGAGCACGATCTGGTTCTGCGGATCGCACAGGGTGTCACCTGTGGTGGTGTCCTTGAGGCCGATGACCGCGTAGATGTGACCGGCCGAGGCCGCGCCGACCGGGTTCTCCTTGTTGGAGTGCATCTGGAACAGCTTGCCCAGACGCTCCTTCTTGCCCTTGGTCGAGTTGATGACCTGGGCGCCGGAGTCGACCTTGCCGGAGTACACGCGGACGTAGGTCAGCTTGCCGAAGAACGGGTGCACCGCGATCTTGAACGCCAGCGCCGCGAACGGCTCGTCGGCGCTCGGCTTGCGGGTGAGCAGTTCCTCTTCCTTGCCGGGCACGTGGCCGGTGGTGGCCTCCACGTCCAGCGGCGAGGGCAGGTAGTCGATGACCGCGTCGAGCATGGGCTGCACGCCCTTGTTCTTGAACGCCGAGCCACACAGCACCGGGTAGAGCTCGGAGGTCACCGTCAGCTTGCGGATGGCGCCCTTGATCTCCTCGATGGTCAGCTCTTCGCCGCCGAAGAACTTCTCCAGCAGCGCCTCGTCCGACTCGGCGACGGTCTCCAGCAGTTCCTGGCGGTACTGCTCGGCCCTCTCCTTCAGCTCGTCCGGGATCTCGACGACCTCGTACTGCTCACCGAGCTTGGTCTCGCCGCGCCAGACCTTGGCGTTGTTCTCGACCAGGTCGACGATGCCCTCGAAGGTGTCCTCCGCGCCGATCGGCAGCTGGATGACCAGCGGCTTCGCGCCGAGGCGGTCCTTGATGGTCTGCACGGTGAAGTAGAAGTCCGCACCGAGCTTGTCCATCTTGTTGACGAAGCAGATCCGCGGCACGTCGTACTTGTCCGCCTGACGCCACACCTGCTCGGACTGCGGCTCGACGCCTTCCTTGCCGTCGAACACCGCGACGGCGCCGTCGAGCACGCGCAGCGACCGCTCCACCTCCACGGTGAAGTCGACGTGCCCGGGGGTGTCGATGATGTTGATCTGGTTGTCGTTCCAGAAGCACGTGGTAGCCGCGGAGGTGATGGTGATACCACGCTCCTGCTCCTGCTCCATCCAGTCCATCGTGGCAGCGCCGTCGTGGACCTCACCGATCTTGTAGGTGATGCCGGTGTAGAAGAGGATGCGTTCAGTTGTGGTCGTCTTGCCCGCATCGATGTGGGCCATGATGCCGATGTTGCGGACCTTGTTCAGGTCGGTGAGCACGTCCTGTGCCACGGAAATCTTCCCCGCTCGTAGCTAGTTGGGATTATCGGGGACGACCCTGTGGTCGCCTCTATGTCAACGCCGGAAGCGGCCGGTGAGTGCCGCCTCCGGCTGTGCCTCCCGACCCAGACGACGGGCCGGGCAGACGTCACCAGCGGTAGTGCGCGAAGGCCCGGTTGGACTCGGCCATCTTGTGGGTGTCCTCACGGCGCTTGACCGAGGCGCCGAGGCCGTTGCTGGCGTCGAGCAGTTCGTTGGCCAGACGCTCGACCATGGTCTTCTCCCGGCGCGCACGCGAGAAGTTGACCAGCCAGCGCAGGGCCAGAGTGTTGGCGCGGCCCGGACGGACCTCGACCGGCACCTGGTAGGTGGCGCCACCGACGCGGCGGGGCTTCACCTCCAGCGACGGCTTCACGTTGTCCAGCGCGCGCTTGAGGGTGACGACCGGATCGGTACCGGTCTTCTCGCGCGCCTGCTCCAGCGCACCGTAGACGATGCGCTCGGCGGTGGACTTCTTGCCGTCCAGCAGGATCTTGTTGACCAGCTGAGTGACCAGCGGCGAACCGTAGACCGGGTCGTTGATCAGCGGACGCTTGGGTGCGGGGCCCTTGCGTGGCATATCAGCTCTTCTCCTTCTTGGCGCCGTAGCGGCTGCGGGCCTGCTTGCGGTTCTTCACACCCTGGGTGTCGAGCGAGCCGCGAATGATCTTGTAACGAACACCGGGGAGGTCCTTCACACGACCGCCGCGCACGAGCACCATCGAGTGCTCCTGCAGGTTGTGTCCCTCGCCCGGGATGTAGGCCGTGACCTCGACCGAGCTGGTCAGGCGAACACGCGCGACCTTGCGCAGCGCGGAGTTCGGCTTCTTCGGGGTCGTGGTGTACACGCGGGTGCACACGCCACGACGCTGCGGGCTCCCCTTCAGGGCCGCGGTCTTCGTCTTGGCGACCTTGTCGCGGCGACCCTTGCGGACCAGCTGGTTGATGGTTGGCATAGACCGGCTTTCCTTATTAGTTAACGCGGTGTGTGGACTTGGTGTCTGTTTTAAGTTCGCGGCGTTCCCGGGGCCCTTCGTGGAGACAAGCTTCCACTTCGAGGCCCGTCGTTCACGCCGCTGTCATCGAGCTTTCACTCGCACGTCCGGCCACGTTTCTCGCGTCCCGAGGTCGGGCGTGTCGCGCGCGGCGCGGAGCCCTTATTCCGGGCACGCTGGATTCGTCGGCCGCTCTCGCTGGCCTACGGTCACGCACGAACTTGCCCGCATGCTTCCGGGCACAGCGGTCCACGATACCCGTGGCCGGGACACAGGGTCAAAGTGGGTCGGTTCGAAGATCGTCTACCTGGCCAGGTTCAAGGTCATTTCCATCAGCTTCTTGGCCGCGTCGCACGGGTCGGGATGCGCCGAGCCGGGGCGGTAGTTGATCCACCAGCCGATCACGCCGTTGTCCGGCGCACTCGCCGTCACGCCGCAGGAATCAGGGTCCTTCGGCCTGCGTATCTGCAATGCCAGCGAACTCTGGATGGTGATGTTGGTGGTCTCGTAGCCGAGCTTGTTGTTCGTCTGTTTCTCGTTGCTCAGCGTCCCGTTCTCGTACCAGTTGAGCGTGGCCATCCCGTTGCCGCCGGGCGCGCCGATCAGATCCCACATGCACACCGCGCCGAAGAACGACTCGCTGACCGTGACGCCCTCGCCGACGGCCTTGCCGATCTGCTCCTCGGACAGGATCATGCATTCGCGCAGCAACTTGTCCAGCCTGGTGTTGACCGGCTGGCTTCCGCCCACCGGCTGCGGCGAACCGGGCACCACCTGACTACAGCCGCCCACGGACAGCGCCACCGCTACCGCCGCGGCGGCCACCGCGCCTCGCCCGCGCAGGACTCGTCGCACGTTCATGCCCTCCCCCTCACTGCATCCGCTGCAGAGTCAGCTCGGCGAGAGCACGGCTGCGGTCGCACGGGTTGCCGGAGCCCGTGCTGAAATTTCCGATGTTCGTCGACCATTCGAAGAAGTCGTCACCGAGTTGCACGGCGAGGTCGCAGATCTGTCCACTCGGATCCAAGGCGGCGAAACCCTCGCGCCCACCGACCTTTATCGGATCGGGGGCTCGGCCGTTCACGGTCACCCACGCCCGCTCACGCTCGATCGGACTCCCTCGATAGGAAGCGAAAGTGATACTGGCAGAACCGATGCCGGCCGACTGCCAATTGCAGCCGACGGCATTGCGGAAGACGCCGGAGATCCGGCCGAGCCCGCCAAGAGCGCGCACCTCGTCGTCGGTCACGTGCCCACACTCCCCGACGAACGGACCCATGGCCACCACTTTGGGCGCAGGCCGCGACGGACCGGGGTCCTCGGAGTCTCCGCTCGAACCGCAACCCGCCAGTGCGAGCACCAAGGCTGCCGCGGTCACGACCGCCGACTTGATCCGCATGGCAAGAACTCTACCGATTGCGCTCCGGGCGGACCGTCCGGCGAACACGGCCGGGCAGCGCTGCCCGCGACAGCCGGGCCGGCCATAGCTGCGCGAGCTCCGATTAAAGATTGCCCCGGGCTTGCTGTTCGCGTTCGATCGCCTCGAACAGAGCTTTGAAGTTCCCCTTGCCGAAACCGAGGGAGCCATGGCGTTCGATGAGTTCGAAGAAGACCGTGGGGCGGTCGGTGAGCGGTCTGGTGAAGATCTGCAGCAAGTAGCCGTCCTCGTCACGGTCGACGAGGATGCCGCGCCGCTGGAGTTCTTCGACCGGGACGCGGACCCGGCCGATGCGGGCGCGCAATTCGGGATCCTCGTAGTAGGCCGTCGGCGTCTCCAGGAACTCGACACCCTCCCTGCGCAAAACGTCCACGCAACCGAGGATGTCGCCGGTGGCGAGCGCGATGTGCTGGACACCGGGGCCGCGGTAGAACTCCAGGTACTCATCGATCTGGGAGCGTTTCTTGCCGACGGCGGGCTCGTTGAGCGGGAACTTCACCCGATGGTTGCCGTTGGCGACGACCTTGCTCATCAGCGCCGAGTACTCGGTGGCGATGTCGTCGCCGACGAACTCGGCCATGTTGGTGAAACCCATGACGCGCCGATAGAACTCGACCCACTCGTCCATCCGCCCGAGTTCCACGTTGCCCACGACGTGATCGATCGCCTGGAACAACCGGTTGGGCGCGCCGTCGCGCCGCTGGTAGTTGGAGCGGCGGGCGACATAGCCGGGCAGGTAGGGCCCGAAATAGCCGGAACGGTCGACCAGGGTGTGCCTGGTGTCGCCGTAGGTAGCCAGCGCGGCCGAGCGGACCGTGCCGAAGTCGTCGGTCTCGTCGTGCGGTTCGACCAGGACGGTGGCGCCGTGGGTGCGCGCCCACGCCACACAGCGGTCGACGTCGGGCACTTCGAGCGCGATGTCCACCACGCCGTCGCCGTGTCGATTGTGATGGGCGGCCAGTGGACTGTCCGGGTGCACCGCTCCGGTGATCACGAAACGCGCCGCACCGCTACGCAGCACGAATGCCTTGTGGTCGCGATTGCCGGTCTCCGGACCGGAGTACGCCTCCAACCGCATGCCGAAGGCGGATTCCAGGAAGTGCGCGGTCTGGGTGGCGTTGCCCACCGCCCAGACCAGAGCGTCCCACCCGATGACCGGAAACGGGTCACCGCTGTTGTCGTGGTCCACCAGCCCCACGAGCGTGCGCAGCTCGCCGTCGCTGGGAACGGCGCCGGACCGGGTGTCCGGCAGGTGCTCGATGGTCATGTTCCAAGGAAATCGCCGGTTCCGTCGGCTAGGCAACAGCGCCGATTCCCGGTAGTCAGTGTGGCGAATTCGGCTAGGAAGTGGCGGGCCATGCTGGACAATTTGAATAGCATGAGCGGGCCGGGCAGCGAGCCCGGTGCGGCGAACGGAGGCCGGCATGGCGCGCACATCGGCGAAGCTCGACGAACTCGATCTCGCCATCCTGTCCGCGATGCACGAGTACCAGAAGGCGGGCATTCTCGAACTGTCCCGGCGGACCAGAGTGGCAAGGGCCACCGTGCAGTCCCGGATCGCGCGCATGGAGGAGTCCGGCGTGATCGCCTCCTACGACCCGCAGATCGATGTCACCGCCGCGGGGTTCGACGTGCAGGCCTTCGTCACGCTGGAGATAGCCCAGGGTGCGCTGGACGCGGTGGCCTCCGAGCTCGACGCCATCCCCGGCGTGCTGGAGGCCTACGCCACGACCGGCACCGGCGACGTGCTGTGCCGGATCGGGGCCGACTCGCACGCGGGGTTGCAGGCCGTGCTGCTGAGCATCGACCGGACCTCTTCGGTGGTGCGCTCGCACAGCGTCATCGTTCTTTCCACCGTGGTGTCCCGCCGGGCGCTGCCCCTGTTGCGCACGTTGAGCCCGACCGGGACGACCAAAGCGCCCGCCTACCGACCAGCCCGCGAGCAGTGAGCGACCCCGGTCAGGGGCGCAGGCCGGCGTGCACGTCGAGGATTTCCACGCTGCCCTGCTTGTCCGCCTCCAAGAAGGCGAGCAGAGCATGCGCCTCCGCCTCGACATCCGCGCGCTCCGCCCCGGTCCAGTTCCGGGTCGGACTGATGCGGAGCCGGGCGGTTCCCGCGTTCGTGAAGATCTTGTACATGCCCGCGAGAAAGCCGTCGACCAGCACCGGCGAGACCTGAGCCGCGAAGGCGCGCAGCGGAGGGGCCGCGCCGTCGGGCACGATGCGGGTCCGATCCTGGTGCGACAGCAAGGCGTTGTCGTACCAGCCGAGCAGCCGCACCGGGGCGGGAATGTCCGGATCGGCAAGTTCACCGTCGGCGATGTCGTAGAGCGTCCGACCGCGCTCGTCGGTGTAGGTGCGCACCCGGTCGCCCAGTTCCGCGACGGCCTGCTTCATGCCGAGCAACTTCGACCAGGTCTGCATGTCCATGGTGCTCGCAGGCCCGAAAGCACGCAGATAGCGGAAGATCAACTCCGCCAAGGGATACGAGGGGTCCAGCGGCGCACCCAACCAAGGCTCGACCCGCGACCAGATCGGCCTGCTGTTGTCCTTCCACTTGCCGCGCGGCGGGGTCTGCAACACCGGGAGCTGGTACAGCCAGGTCTGCAGCACCGCGCCAGGGTCGCGGTCGGGGTACAACTCCGCGGCGCGGGCGCGCAGGTCCGCCGCGGACGTCGGCTCGTCGGCGAGCGCGGCTTCGCCGTGCCCGCGCACCTCCTCCGGATCCAGTCCGACCATGGCGCCGTAGTTGAAACCATTCCGGAACGGCACCTTCTCCAGTTCCGGCTGTATGTGCGGCGCGATCCGCACCGCGTCGGGCGGCGTGACCAGGTGAATGGTGCCGCGCATCAGGGTGATCCGAACCAACGACCGGTCCTCCAGCGCGTCCGAGACCGTCGCCGGATCGAAATCCGCTACGCGGCTCCACAATGCGACGAACGGCGGCAGCGAATCCTGCGCCTGCAACCCGACGAGATGGTCGCACATCTCGTGCACCGTCAACCGCGAGCGCTCGAGTAGATGCTGGCGAGCCAACAGGGTCCGGTTCAGTACCCGGTTGGACAGCTTCATGACGCGGCCGGAATGCCTCAGCGCAGGGTGACCACGACCTTGCCGGTGGCCGTCCGGTTGTCCAGCGAGGCGACCGCCTCCGCGGCCTTGTCCAGCGGGTACAGCACCGGCTCCGGCGGGGCGATCTTGCCGGAGGCCAGCAGCGGTTCCACCTCGGCCCACTGCTCCTGCAGATAGCCCGGATGCGACATCACCCACTCGCCCCACGCCGCGCCGGTCACCTCCACGTTCTTCAGCAGCAGCCGGTTGACCTTGACGGTCGGGATCTCCCCCGCGGTGAAGCCGACGACCAGCAACCGGCCCGCCGAGCCGAGCGACCGAACGCTGTCGGTGAAGCGGTCGCCGCCGACCGGGTCGAGCACGATGTCGACGCCGCGGCCGCCGGTCAGTTCCTTCACCGCCGCCAGCCAGCCGTCGGTCAGCACCACGTCGGTGGCCCCGTTGGCGCGCGCGACCTCGGCCTTCGCCTCGGTGCTCACCACGGCGATCACCCGGCCCGCCCCGAGCGCCGCCGCCATGCGCAGCGTCGAGGTACCGATGCCGCCCGCGGCGCCGTGCACGAGCACCGTCTCACCTTCCGCCAGCCTGCCCCGGGTACGCAGGCAGAAGTGCACGGTGAGGTCGTTGAACAGAATGCCCGCGCCCGCCTCCAGCGAGACGTTGTCGGGGAGCCGGAACACCATCTGCGCGGGCGCGACGGCCGTCTCGGCCAGCGCGTTGCCCAGCATGGTCAGCGCGATCACCCGGTCACCCGGTCGCACGTGCGCGTCCTCGGGCGCTTCCCGGACGATGCCCGCGACCTCGCCGCCCACGACGAACGGCAGTTCGGGTTTCATCTGGTAGAGGCCGCGCGTCATCAGCACGTCCGGGAAGGCCACACCGGCCGCGTGCACGTCGATCACGACCCCGCCCGGGAAAGCCGCGGGCTCCGGAATATCCACGATCCGGATCGCTTCCGGGCCTTCCAGCTTGCTGACCTGGGCTGCGCGCATGTGCCGACCTCTCTGTCCTCGCACCGGTCTGATCCGCGGCCGGCGCCACACCGACAACATAACCGGCGCGGTCCGACGACGCCCGTCCGGACGCCCGATTTTGCTATGCTGGCCGCGACCTCGCGGTCGGGAGGGAAGGGGGATTCATGGTCGAGCAAAACCAATCGCAACCTGCGGCGACGATGCAAGTCGATCCGGCGGCGCTGCGCTCGTTCGCGCAGACTCTCCGTACGGAGGCCACCTCGGTCGCCGACCTCGGCGGCGGCGAGAGTCTCGGTGCCGTCGTCGGGGCGCTGCCAGGCACCGAGTTCGGCCCTGCGGCCCAGCGCGCGAACGACGCCGCGCACCGCTGCCTGGAGCGGATCGGCTCGCGGCTCAGCACGATCGCCGACAACCTGCACAACGCGGCGGGAAAGTACGAGCTGGTCGAGGACGACTTCGCGGCGAAACTTCGCACCATAGGACTCCAGGTGCCATGACGCTCAGCATCCCAGACGTCGAGAACTGGCGGCCGGAGCAGCTCACGGCGGCGGGCGCGCTCGCCGAACGGATGTCGCAGGGCCTGGACACCGCGGTCGGCAAGGGCGCGGACGACACGAAAGCACTCGCCGACGCCGAGCAGTGGTCCGGTTCCGCTGGCAACGCCGCGAACGCCAGGATGCAGACCGAGAAGACCCGCGCTTCCGCGGTGAGCGCCGCCCTGCTCGAGCTGAAGACGGCGCTCACCACCCAGGTGCAGAACCTCGCCGAAGCGAAAGCCAAGGTATTGAGCCTGCGCGACGACGCGCTGAACCAGACGCCGCCGTTCGACGTCGCGCCCAACGGCACCGTGGACGCCAAGACGCGCATCGACTATCTGCGCTCGCACGCGGACAAAGCCGACGTCGAAGGGCTCGTCTTCCAGGAAGCACTACAGGCGGCCTCGCGGACGTGGGAGCTGACCAACGCCCTGAAGACCGCCGATGACGTGGCGAACCAAGCGAAGACGCAGGTCGAGAGCGCGGCCGGGAAACTGGAGGCGGCGTTCACCGGGCTCGGCGAGCCCAGCGCGAACGTGCCCGCGGCCCCCACCACGCCCGCCGCCACCGCACCGGCCGCCGCATCGGGGACCCCCGTCGCCGCACCGTCGTCGCACCAATCGAGCCAGCTGACGTCCGGGCACCACAACTCCGGGTCGCCGCACGGCACCTCGTCGAGCACGCCGTATCACGGTGGTACGAGTTCGTCCGCGCCGTCGGGGCCCATGCCGACCGGTGACGTCGCGCAGTGGATCGCCGAGGCGAAGCAGAAGCTCATCGCGATGGGGTACGACCCAGCGCAGATCGATGAGCGGGCCATCGCGCTGATCATCGAGCACGAATCCGCGGGCAATCCATACGCGGAGAACCGCTGGGACAGCAACTGGGTGGCCGGGCATCCGTCGAAGGGTCTGATGCAGACCATCGACAGCACGTTCAACGCGTACAAGGCGCCGGGCCACGACGACGTCTGGAACCCGGTCGACAACATCATCGCCGGCGTGCGGTACTCGATCGACCGCTATGGTTCGCTCGGCAACGTCCCGGGTGTCGCTGCCGTGAACTCGGGCGGCGCGTACCAGGGGTACTGACCCCGCGCACGGCCATGCTTCACGCCCGCCGAGCCGCCGCGACCGTGCGTCGGATTCTCTCGCGCGCGCAAGACCCCCGTTTTTGCTGGCCCAGATCCCCGCAGACGGACTATTAAGGAGGTACGGACGGCTCGACGCGAGGGTGTGACGTACGCCCCGTAAAGTCGTCACAACAGCACCGCACGAAGAAAACGCGGCACACCGTGCAGCGCGAGGAGCACAAGTGTCACTCGATCAGCCACTCGCCCCGCTTCCCGAGGAGGGCATGGGCTTTGCTTCGGCGTGGCCCATCCGGGCTGGCGATGTGGATCCCTACGACCGGTTGCGGTTCGACGCCGTCGCCCGCTACCTGCAAGATATCGCCTGGGAAAACCTGCACAGCACGTTCTTCCACCGGTCGGACCCGAACTGGATCGTCCGGCGCACCGTCATCGACGTCATCCGGCCGATCCTGTGGCCGGACGACGTGCAGCTGCTGCGGTGGTGCTCGGCGATGTCCACCCGGTGGACCAATATGCGTGTGCGGATCACCAGCGGCAACGGCGGATTGATCGAGACCGAGGGCTTCTGGATCAATATCAGCGAGTCCACCGGCATGCCCGCGCGGATCAGCGACGAGGGCCTCGCCTACCTCGCCCGCACGTCCACCGAACACCGCCTGCGGTGGCGGCCCTACCTGACCGACGCCACACCGCCGGAGTCGGACACCGACTTACCGTTCCCGGTGCGGGCCACCGATATCGACCAGTACAACCACGTCAACAACGCCTGTTACTGGCAAGCGGTGGAACAGTTCCTGGTCGAATATCCCAAACTGCTCGCGGGTCCACACCGCGCGGTGATCGAATACGTGGCGCCGGTGCTGGCACGCCAGCACGTGAGCGTGCGCAGCCGGTACGAACCCGGGGATCGGACCGGCCAGCCGGTGTTGCGGCTGTGGTTCGTGGTCGGCGGGACCACCACGACCGTGGTCCGCATCATGCCCATTCCCGCCTCTCCGAGTATTTAGGCCGTACCAGTCGGGTGGCGCGGGATTTGCGTTCAGGTCCTGCGTCGAGTGCTACTCGGGTTTTGGGCGTACCCGGTGAGTTACCCATGTACTTGCGAAATCAGTAGGCTGCTCCGCGTCTCCGCCTCTTCAGGCCGTACTGGTCAGGGGCTCGGCAGTTGCGTTCAGGGCTTGCGTGGGTGCCGCTCGGGTTTTGGACGTACCCGACGAGCTATCCATGTGCCTGCGAAATCAGTCGGCCGGTTCTCGCAGAAGATCCACCTGGTCGGCGTCCTCGTTGGATCCAGCCGATGCTTGGGCCACGTCGGGACCTGGGGATCGGAGCCGGTCGGGTCGCGGGGTGATCCGACCGGCGTCCTGGGTCGTCAGCCGCGGGCGGCTTTGAGCAGGTCTTCGCGGGTGGTGAACTTGACCCGCGGGCGGCCCGCGGACTTGCCCGCGGACTTTTCCGCCTGGTCGATCGCTCGCCAGCCCGCCCGGTCCACCAAGTCGGCCTGGCGCTCGGCGAGCAGCGCCTTCAGCGCGGCGCGGTCGGCCTGCGGCGCTGCGAGTTTGCCCGCGGTGAAGTCGGCGAGCAGCAGCTCCACCGTCTCCTCGGAGTCGGTTCGGTTGGAACCGATGACGCCGCGTGGTCCCCGCTTGATCCATCCGCTGACGTACACGCCGCTCAGCAGCGTCCCGTCGTCGCCGACGACCCGGCCGTGCTCGTTCGGCACGACGCCGCGCCGCTCGTCGAACGGCAGCTCGCCGATCCGCTCGCCGCGGTAGCCGATCGAGCGCAGCACCAGCGAAGTCTCGATGCTCTCGGTGCGGTCGGTCGGGCGCGCCACGAGCTGACCGTTGTCGTCGAACAACTCGTTGTGCACGATCTCGATGGACTCCACCCGATCGGTGCCGGTCAGCGCGGTGGGCGAGGTCAGATAGCGGAAGACGATCCGCTTGTTGCCCTCGGCCCTGCGCCCGCCCGCGTACTCCTTGGCCAGGGTGTACTTCAAGGCCAGCGACGGCTCCACCTGCGGGTCGTCCACGAGCGCCTGGCTGGCGTGGTCGAGTTCCAGGTCGGCCTCCTCCACGACGACGTCGACGCCCTTCAGATGCGCGAGCGCGAGGAACTCCGGCGAGGTGTAGGCCGCCTGGAGCGGGCCGCGCCTGCCGAGCACGACGACCTCACGGATATTGCTCTGCCGCAGGGCATCCAGCGCGTGATCGGCGATGTCGGTCTTGGCGAGTTCGTCCGGATCGACGGTCAGCACGCGCGCCACGTCCAAGGCGACGTTGCCGTTGCCGACGATCACCGCGCGCTCACCGGACAGATCGAAGGTCCGGTCGGCGTAGTCGGGATGGCCGTTGTACCAGGCGACGAACTCGGTGGCGGAGTGGCTGCCCGGCAGGTCCTCGCCCGGGACGCCCATCTTGCGATCGCTCGAGGCGCCGACCGCGTAGATCACGGCGTGGTGGTGGCGCAGCAGTTCCTCGTGCGAGATGTGCGTGCCCACCTCGACGTTCAGGTAGTACTGCAGGGTCTCGCGGCGGAACGCGGACTCGAACATGCCCGAGACCGTCTTGGTGCCCGGATGGTCGGGCGCGACGCCCGCACGCACCAGACCCCACGGGGTGGGCAGCCGGTCGAACATCTCGATTTCCACGTCGGCCCTGCGCAACAGTTCGTCCGCCGCGTAGCAGGCCGCGGGCCCGGCGCCGACGATCGCGACGCGCAGGGTGCCCAGCTCCTTCGGCGGACGCGAGGGCGTGACGATCGGATCGAAGTTGGATTCCAGCGGATGCCGTTGGAAATAGGCGGCATTGATGTCGCGGAATCGCGCGAGCGAAGCGGTCAGGTCGTCCTCGGAGAAGATGGCCTCCACCGGGCACGCGTCGACACAGGCGCCGCAGTCGATACAGGTGTCGGGATCGATGTAGAGCATCTCGGTCGTCGCGAACTCCGGCTGGTCCGGAGTGGGACGGATGCAGTCGACCGGGCACTCGGAGACGCAGCTGGCGTCGTTGCAACAACGCTGCGTGATTACGTAGGCCATATTGTGCTGATCCTCGAAGAAGTACGTGGGCTGTGGCCACCCAGGGGTTGTGGTGGACAGATGAGCGGCGTCCGTCACGTCCGCCGCGAGGGTCGCCCGCGGGAGCACGTGATGTGATGCCGCTTTCAGTTTGCCTCGAGTGTGGTCGGGACCTCTCGCCCGGAGGGCTTACCGTATCTCCATGGCGCGGACTCTGATCCTCATGCGGCACGGCAAATCGGCCTATCCGGACGGCGTCGACGACCACGAGCGACCGCTGGCGCCGCGAGGCAGGCGCGAGGCCGGACTCGCGGGTGAGTGGCTGCGCGCGACCCAGCCGCCGATCGATGCCGTGCACTGTTCCACGGCCACCCGCACCAGGCAGACGCTGTCCGCGACCGGCATCACCGCGCCGGTGGTCTTCGAACCGGGGATCTACGAGGCCACGCCGGAAACGCTGATCGAGCTGGTCCGCCTCAGCGCCGACGACGTGGCGACACTGCTGGTGGTCGGCCACGCGCCGGGCATGCCGTGGACGGCTTGGGAGCTGGCGAGCAATCGCGACAGCGCCCCCGCGGTCGAACTCAGCCGGAAGTTTCCGACTTCGGCGCTCGCGGTACTGCGCTTCGACCGCGACTGGGCGGACGTCGATCCGGGTACCGGAGAGCTGGTGCAATTCCACATCCCGCGCTGACCGCACGCGATCCGGACGCGCGGTCAGCGCAGTAATCTGCCGCCGACCACGACGACCGCGCCGAGCACGAGCAGCAGCGCGAACGCGGCGAGTCCCCCGAACAACCACCACACCACGCCGAGCGCGAGCGCGAACGGCGCGACCGCTATCGCGGTGATCACCGGGCTTTCCTTGACCGTCGCCCAGGCCGAACGAGCCCTGATCCGGTCGATGTCCTTTCCAGGCATGTGCCCAGGGTAGGCCGGAATCCGGGACTTTGTCGGTGCACGATGGAATGCTCGCCGGATGGATTGGAAAATCGAACTCGTCGCCATTCCGGTGACCGATGTCGACCGCGCCAAAGACTTCTACACCAAGATCGGCTTCAACGCCGACCACGATCACCGGGTGAACGAGAACCTGCGCTTCGTTCAACTGACCCCGCCCGGTTCCGGATGCTCGATCTGTCTCGGTGAGGGCATCACCGACGCGGAACCCGGCAGCGTCCGAGGCATGCAGATCGTGGTCGCCAGCGCCGACGACGCCTACCAGCAGTTGATCGCCGCCGGTGTGGACGCCGCCCCGGTCGAGGACCTCGCCTGGGGGCGGTTCACCTACTTCGCTGATCCAGACGGCAACAAATGGGCCGTCCAGCAGCTGACCGATTACAGCAGCTGACCGACGCGCGTCAGTCCGCCCGGAGCACCCCCGCCCGGGCGGCCAGCGCCGCCGTACGCGCCGCGCGCTCGGCCACCGCGTCGTCGACCGGCTCGCCGGTGACGAGCATGCGGTAGTAGATCGGAGCGGCTGCCAACCGGATCACCTCCGCCGGATCGGTGTCAGGGTGCACCTCACCGCGTTCGAGCGCGCGCCGCACGATGACGACCACCTCCGCGAAGCGGTTCTCGAACAGCAGGGAGAACGTGGCGCGAGCGGACGGATCCCTGGTCGCGGCCACCACCATCGCGTACAGCCAGTGCTCCGCCACCGGATTCCGATACACCTCGACCACGGCGCGGGCGAAGTCGATGAGATCGCGTTCGAAGTCCCCGGTGTCCGGCGTGACGATGCCCGTGCCGACATCCATCCCGGCCTCGAGGATCACGCGATCCAGGCCGCCCCAGCGCCGGTACAAGGTGGACACCGCGACGCCGGCTCGCGCGGCGATCTTCTCCAGACTTGTTCCCGCGTAGCCATTCTCGACCAGTTCCGTCAGCGTCGCCGCGAGCACGGCCCGCTTCGTGCGCGCCGTCCTTCCGCCCGGGCGGACCGCACCGGGCCTGATCTCCTCTGCCATCGAACAGCTTTCCCTTGCGTCGATCCGTCAGCCCTGCCACGATCTTAATGCAAACTTCTTCTCGTTTAGGTGGTCCTGTGAACATCGCCAAGGTCTCGCACCGGTTCGTCGAGGTCGACGGCGTGCGCGTCTTCTATCGCACGGCCGGACCGGCCGACGCGCCCACGCTTCTCCTGCTGCACGGATTCCCATCCGCTTCCCACCAGTTCCGCAGGCTCATCGACGCGCTCGGCGACCGCTACCACGTGGTCGCGCCGGACTACCCGGGCTTCGGACACACGGAGGCGCCCGCCGACTTCCCCTATTCGTTCGACTCGCTCGCCGACGTCCTGGAGGGTTTCGTCGAGGCGCTCGGCCTGACCCGGTTCGTCATGTACGTCTTCGACTTCGGCGGCCCGGTCGGGTTCCGGCTGGCCACCAGGCAACCGGACCGCATCGCGGGCTTGGTGATCCAGAACGCCAACGCCTACGCCGAA
This sequence comes from Nocardia sp. NPDC051929, assembly GCF_044548645.1. NCBI lineage: Bacteria > Bacillati > Actinomycetota > Actinomycetes > Mycobacteriales > Nocardiaceae > Nocardia > Nocardia sp. NPDC051929. The sequence continues at coordinate 52,007 of NZ_JBIUCG010000034.1, forward strand.
GGGTTGTCCGAACTGGCGCGCCAGACCGTCGCCAACCGGCCGGGCGTGCCCGGCGCCGAGGACAACATCCGGCAGATCCTCACCCTGCCGGTGACCCAGAGCCAATACCTGGGCGGCACCACCGATTCCGAACTCGTCGCACCCGACGGATGGGTGCTCGACCAGTACTTCCTGGACCGCCCCGAGCGGCAGCGGGCACAGATCGCGCTCGGCTTGGACTACCACTCCAATGTCGAGCTCTACCCTGTTTGGCAGCGCTGGCTGCAGTCGCACCGCCCACCCACATTGATCGTCTGGGGAAGAAACGACGCCTTCTTTCCCGAGCCGGGCGCGCACGCCTACCTCCGCGACCTACCGGACGCCGATCTGCACGTTTTCGATACCGGCCATTTCGCGCTCGAGGAGTTCCTCCCGGAGATCGCCCCGCTGGTCGCCGACTTCGTCGACACCGTCGCGCGACAGGACGCGAAGCCGGTCTCGCGGTGACGGCGACAGCCGAGAGAAACAACCGGAGAATGGGTCTTGCTTGGAGTGCACTCCAGGTGATTAGCGTCGTCAGTGTTCAACGAGAAGGGCGAGTGCAGTGAACGAGCGTCAGCGAGTGAAGTCATGAGTGAAACCGCGTTTCCGGTGACCGCGAGTGACGACCGGGAGCTGCCGCGGTATTCGATCGGCGAGGTGTCCGAGCGATCGGGGCTGAGCCGGGATACGTTGCGCTGGTACGAACGGATCGGGCTGATGGACTACATCGGCCGGGACCACTCCGGCAAGCGCCGGTTCAGCGACCGGGATCTCGAATGGCTGGCGCTGATCGGGCGGCTGCGCACGACCGGCATGTCGGTGGCGGACATGGTTCGCTACGCCGAGCTGGTGCGGACGGGAGACGCCACGCTCCCCCAGCGGCTGGAGATGTTCCGGGACACCCGCGCCGAGGTACTCGCCAAGATCGATGAACTCCGTCAGACCCTGGCCGTGTTGGACCACAAGATCGCCCTGTACGAGGGCAAAGTCGAGACAGCTCCCCCGGCCATGGTCACCGCGCACGACAGCGAAGGAATCAAGCTATGACGAGCACGGACAGCCTGCCCACCACCACCCTGGGAACCAGCGGCATCGAGGTGGGGACGCAGGGTCTGGGCTGCATGGGCATGAGCGAGTTCTACGGGCCCAGCGATCTCACCGAATCAAGGGCGACCCTGGATCGGGCGCTGGAACTGGGTGTCACTCTGTTCGACACCGCCGATGTCTACGGCTCCGGGCACAACGAGGAATTCCTCAGCGATTTCTTCGGCGCCGAGCGCGACCGGCTGGTGATCGCCACCAAGTTCGGCATCGTCCGCAAGGCCGACGACCCGGCCTTCCGAGGGTTCGACAACTCCCCCGCCTACATCCGCGCCGCGGTGGAGGGCAGCCTGCGCAGGCTGCGGGTCGACACCATCGATCTGTACTACATGCACCGCAAGGACCCCGCCGTGCCGATCGAGGACACGGTCGGCACGATGGCGGAATTGGTGCGGGAGGGCAAGGTGCGCGCGCTCGGATTGTCCGAGGTGACGGGCGCCGAACTCCGGGCGGCGCACGCGGTGCACCCGATCGCGGCCGTGCAGTCGGAATGGTCGCTGTTCTCCCGGGACGTCGAACGCAGCGTGGTGCCCGCCGCGGCGGAGCTGGGTGTGACCTTCGTGCCGTACTCGCCGCTTGGTCGCGGCTTCCTGACCGGATCGTTCACCGGCACCGCCGACAGGAGCGATTTCCGTTCCACGATGCCGCGCTTCACCGGCGAGAACGCGGCGCGCAATGCCGAACTGCTCGACCCGCTGCGGGCCATCGCCGAGGCACGCGGCATCACCCTGGCGCAGGTGGCCCTGGCCTGGGTGCACGCACAGGCCGCTGTGCGCGGCCTCGCAGTGGTCCCGATCCCCGGCACGCGCAGCCGCACCCGGCTCGCCGACAACGTGGCCGCCGCGACCATTTCGCTCACCGCCGACGAACTGGCGACACTGGAGCCGATCGCGAGCCGGGTGACCGGCACCCGGTACGCGGACATGTCGTTCACGTCGGCGGGCCGCGAATAACCCACCACGAGATCAGGAGACGCTCATGTCGACGTTGACGCTCAACGTCCGCTTCACCGCCAAGCCGGGTCGCGAGGCGGAGTTGAAGGACCTGTTGCAAGGCATGATCCAACCGACGCTCGCCGAGGACGGTTGCGTCCGATACGAGCTCTACCTGCATCCCACCGACCAGAGCCGGATGGTGCTGCTCGAGGAGTGGGCCGACGAGGACGCCTTGGCCGCGCACTTCCAGACGCCACACCTGAAGGCCCTGGCGACGGCGTTGCAGGACGTCCTGGTCGAACCGTTCCAGCTGCGACGGTTCACCGAGATCGGATGAGCGCGGCGGTGGTCCGGGGTCGCGTGCGGGCCCGGCCCACCACGGACTCCTTCCCTACCACACGCTTCCCCGGACCGAAGTCCGTTTCTCCGGCGGCGCGGTCTGCGCCGTTCACCGGCGGCCGCTAACATCCCATGAATATGAGCCCCGAAGCCCCGCGAGATCGCGTCTGGATCGACAAACGGACGCCCACCGCGTTCCGCGCACTGAACGGCGTCGCGAGCGAGGTCAGGGCCGCCGCCGCGGCCGTGGGGCTGGATCGCCGGATCATCGAACTGATCAATCTGCGCGTCTCCCAGATCAACGGTTGTGCGTACTGCCTCGACGTGCACTACCGGGCGGCCTTGGCGGCCGGGGCTACCGAGCAGGAGATCGCGGTGCTGCCCGGCTGGCGGCGCGGCGGCACGTACCCGCCCTTCGAGCAGGCCGTGCTCGCGATCGCGGAAGTGACGGCGACGCTCCCGGACGAGCACGTCATCGAGCGTGAGTACGCTTTTGCTCGCCGGTATCTGACGGATGACCAGCTGTCCGTCGTCATCTGGGTGGCCACCACGATCGGCGCGTTCAACCGGGTCTCGATTCTCAGCAGGCATCCGGTTCGCGCACGGAAGGAGAAGGGAACCATGACCGAATCGGCTTCGGAGTCCAAGGTCGTCCGCAACGACGAGCGGCATCGCTACGAGGTGTTCTACGGCGGGGAGCTGGCCGGCTTCGCCGACTACGAGGAACGCGACGACGAGACGGTGTTCACGCACACCGAGGTCGACGGCGCGTTCTCCGGGAAGGGCCTCGGCTCGGTCCTGGCCAAGAGCGCGATCGAGGACGTCGTGGAGCGGGGGCGGGTGATCCGGCCGGTGTGCCCGTTCATCAAGGCGTACCTGGACAAGCACCCCGACTACGACAAGCACGTGATCGGCAAGGGCGTCGATCGATGAGTGACCTGGATCCGCGCCCGGCTGAGACGCTGTGTGAACCCGCGCCCGGCCCCGGCCCGGTCGCGGAGCGTTATCCGGCCCGCGAGGTGCCACTCGGCGGCGTGCGCGGTGTGTACGTCGAACGGGTGCTGCCCCAGCGCGACCTGCCCACCGTCGGCGCGTGGTGTTTCCTCGACCACTTCGGCTCGCCGACGGTCACCAAGACCGGCGCGCCGCCGGACATCGATCCGCATCCGCACATCGGCCTGCAAACGGTGACCTGGCCGTTCGAAGGCCGTATCCGGCACCGCGACTCGGTCGGGTCGGACGTGGAGATCGAACCCGGTCAGCTGAACCTGATGACGTCCGGGCGCGGCATCGCCCATTCCGAGTACGCCGTGCCCGGCGCGCCCGCCGGACACGGCTTGCAGCTGTGGATCGCCCTGCCGGGCCACCGCACCGGCATCGCGCCGCATTTCGAGCAGCATCGCGAACTGCCGGTCATCGAAGCGCCCGGCCTGCGAGCGATCGTGCTGATCGGGTCGCTGGCCGGGAAGACCTCGCCCGCCATCGCCTACACACCCATCGTCGGCGCCGATGTGCGGCTCGAGCCGGGAGCCGATGTCGCTCTCCCGCTCGACCCTCGTTTCGAGCACGCTGTGCTGGTGATCGAGGGCGAGGTGACCGTCGCGGGCGACGAACTCGCGGCTGGACCGCTGCTGTACCTGGGCACCGGCCGTGACGAACTCCAGCTCACCAGTTCCGGCGGCGCGCACGTCGCGCTGATCGGCGGGGAGCCGTTCGGCGAGGAACTGGTGATGTGGTGGAACTTCGTCGGCCGCAGCCACGAGGACATCGTCGCCGCCCGCGCCGATTGGGAGAATCACGACGTCAGCCGGTTCGCCGACATCGCGGGCCACACCCCGGGGCAGCGCATTCCCGCGCCGCCCCTGCCCGGACTGCATCTGAAGCCGCGCAAGCGCCGGATCGGCCCGGCCAGGGACTGAACCGCGCCGCGATCTCATCCGGCTCCGCCCGGCGGCCCCGCTGTTGTCAGCACCGCCACCTGTTGAGGATTGCCGCCGCCACCGTCCCGAGCCGGACGGCCGTTCGCGTCCGTAGACGCGCCTGGATCGGCCGCCGATTCCCCTGACACGAGACGGCGCACCCCACGCTTCGGCTCCGCTCACGCGACCGAAGCCGAAGCGTACGGTCTCAGCCTCGGGCGAGCAGTGCGTCCAGTGCGCGGTAGCTCTCGTTGAGCCCGGACTCCATGCCCGACTGGAGCATCCCGTCCCGTTCCTGCGACGTGTGGAACTGGCTGTCGGTGACCACCTTGGTGCGGCCGTCGCCGAGATCGACGAAGCTGACGCTGTCGATGGCCACGTGGGCGGGCATACCGTCCCACTCGAAGGAGTACACGATGCGCTCCCGCGGGGTGATCTCGCGGAAGCGGCCCTCGAAGCCGTGCGTCTCCCCCTCGGCGTGCTCGACGAAACGCCAGTGCCCGCCGGCACGAAACTCCCAGCGCTCGATGTCGAGCCGGTTGCCTCGACCCCACCACTGGGCGAGCTGTTCGATCCTGCTGTAGGCGGCCCACACCCGCTCGCGCGGGGCATCGAAGACCCGCTCGATGTGGATCGCGCGGTCGGTGTCGGCCGTGATGACAGCGTCGTTCGTGGTTGTGCTCATCGCTCCTGCTCCGTTCGTCCGAGGAATTCGCCGAGACGGTCCAGCCGCGCTTCCACCATCCGCCGGTAGCCCTGCATCCAGGCCACTTCGCGGTCGAAGACGTTCTCGCCGAGGCGGCAGTACCGCACCCGGCCGCGCTTCTCCGTCACCACCATGCCCGCCGCCTCCAGCAACTGGACGTGCTTCTTGATGCCGGTGAGCGTCATCTCGAAGCGCTCCGCCAGTTCGCTGACGGTCGCGGGCCCACTGCCGAGGCGTTCGAGGATGCCACGCCGAGTGGGATCCGCGAGCGCTCCGAAGGAGGCGTCCAAGAAGTCATACTGAACCATCTAGTTCAGTGTTGCGCAGCATGGCGCGGACGTCAAGAGGGAATCGCATCGCCCGGATCCGGCACTCGACCGATGGTCGGCCGACAAACCACGAGACGGCGGCCGACCGGATGACGCCGGGGCCGAAGCCCGCCCCCCGCGTCCGATTCCCGCTTTACAGGCACCCGCCGGCGAAGTGCGACAGATACTTTCGCCGCCGCAATCGGTGATGAACTGTCGCTCAACCCTTCTGATCGAGCCCGTCGAGCGGTATCTTGTCCGGACGAACCGGACACGGGGCGGGACACGGAAAGAGCACGATGAGGATCATCCAATTCACCGCGACCACTCTGGTTGCGCTGGCGGCCACCGCACTCACCACGAGCGCCGCGCACGCGCAGCCCGCGCCCGCCGACGCGCCGCTCGACCTGCACGGCACGTTCCATCAGGTCGCCTACGAGGTCGTCGCCAGCGAGGATCGCCGTGCTGCGGTGGCGACCCTCCAGGACGGAACGTTCGAGCTGACCCACGACGACCGGGTGGTGACGGTCGCCGATCGCGACGGCCAGATCGTCGCCGCGCTGCCGATGACGCTGCGCATCGGGGACCAGCGCGTGTCCCTGCGGCCCGTACTCGAGGACGCGGGACATCGGCTCACCGTCGCGCCGATCGCCATGGCCGACGCGCCGCTGCGCGACGTCAGCGCCCAGGAGCGGTTCTACGCCGAGGCCGAGAAGGTCATGCCGACCATCCTGGCGGGCGCGGGGATCGGCGCCGCCATCGGCTTCATCGTCGGATTCCCGCTCGGCCTGTTCGTGATCGACTTCATCACGGTGCCCGTCGCCGCGGTTGCGGGCGCCGCGATCGGCGCGATGGCCGGGTACGTCATCGGCGGTGGACAGCCCGCCGTCGACGCGGCGCTCGAGTACGTCACCGCGCCCTAGTCGAGCCGGTCGACGGGCGTCAACTGCTGCGTGCCGATCACCCGCAGCAGGTCCAGCTTCTCGGCCGCGTCCGTGCCGGGGCGCGGGAGGTAGACCAGCAGGCGCTGGGCGGAGTTGGGTGTGAGCAGCGTTTCGCAGACCATGTCGATCAGCCCGACCTGCGGATGCAAGATGCGCTTGATATCCGAAAGCCGCACGGCTACTTCGTGTTCGTTCCAGAGCCGGTCGAACTCGACGCTCGCGGAGCGTAGTCGCGCGACGAACTCGATCACGTCCGAATCGGCCGCCCGGCGCGCGGCCGTGGCACGCAGATCCGCGACGTGATGGCGGCTGAGCCGGTCCCAATCCTCCTCCGGGAAGGTCGCGCGCGCGGACGGGTCGGTGAACCAGCGGTAGGCGTAGTACCGGTCCCAGCCGCGCCGTTCGCCGTGATCGCCGACCAGCAAGGTGTGCATCCGGTTCTGCACGAGCACCTCGCCGAGATCGGTGACGACCGTGGCCGCGGTGTCGTCGAGCTTGGCGAGCAAGTGCATCAGGCCGGGGCCCACGTGCTTGTCGGTCGTCTCGCGGCCCGGCGGGGCGTGGTCGCACAGATGGTAGAGGTGGTCGCGTTCGTCGTTGTCGAAACGCAGGGCGCGCGCGAGCGACGCGAGCACCTGGGTGGACGGACGCGGACCGCGTGACTGCTCGAGCCGGGTGTAGTAGTCGGTCGAGATGCCCGCGAGCAGGGCGACCTCGTCGCGGCGCAGCCCCGGCGTGCGCCGCCGGATGCCGGGCGGCAATCCCACGTCGGCGGGCGTGAGCTGCTCCCGGCGACGGCGCAGGAAGTCGGCGAGTTCGGGGCGGTCCATGGTTTTCACTGTCCCCCGAAACGGCGTGCTCAGCCAGGGATCGCCGCTCCCCCGATAAACGATCTCTCCCGCGGTGGTCCCGCACGGTTCAGGCTGGTCCCATGACGACAACGAAGATCGACGAAGTGCGGCTGGGAGCCACCGGTCCGACCGTCAGCCGGATCGGCCTCGGCGCTATGAGCATGTCCGGCGCGTACGGCACGACCGACGACGCCGAATCGACCGCGACCATCCATGCGGCGCTGGACTCCGGCGTCAACCTCATCGACACCGGCGATTTCTACGGCGCGGGCCACAACGAGATGCTGATCGGCAAGGCCATCGCCGAACGTCCTCGCGAGGACGTGGTGCTGAGCGTGAAGTTCGGCGCGCTGCGCGGCCCTGACGGCGGTTTCGTCGGCATGGACAACCGTCCCGCCGCGCTGCGCAATTTCCTGGCCTACAGCCTCCAGCGGCTCGGCGTCGACCACATCGACATCTACCGACCCGCCCGGCTGGATCCGGACGTGCCGATCGAGGACACCGTCGGCGCCATCGGCGAGCTGATCGAAGCCGGATACGTCCGCCATGTCGGCCTGTCCGAGGTCGGCGCGGAAACCATCCGGCGCGCGGCGGCCGTGCATCCCATCGTGGACTTGCAGATCGAGTATTCGCTGATCTCGCGGGGCATCGAGGAGCGCATCCTGCCCGTCTGCCGCGAGCTCGGCATCGGCGTCACGGCCTACGGCGTGCTCTCACGCGGTCTGCTCAGCGATGCGATCCAGCCCGGCGCCACCTTCGACCCGACCGATTTCCGCGCGCACAGCCCACGCTTCCAGGGCGAGAACCTGGACCGGAATCTGGAGCTGGTCCGCGCGCTGAACGAGATCGCGGCGCGCAAGGACGCCTCGGTGGCGCAACTGGCCATCGCCTGGGCACTGACCCGCGGCGCGGACATCGTGCCGCTCATCGGCACCCGCCGACGCGGACGCTGGGCGGAAGCTGTTCGCGCCCTCGATCTTTCGCTAACCGACGAGGAGCTGTCCACCATCGAGTCGGCCGTGCCCGCAGACCGAGTCGCGGGGGAACGCTACGCCACGGCACAGATGGCGATGCTCGACAGCGAGCGGTGAGGTCACGTCCGGAGCGCGGCCGCGCCCCGGACCACCCGTGCCCGGACCCCCGATGCCGAAATCGACGGCAGCGGCACGGCGAGGGACGCGAGTCCCGACGGCCTCGCCGCGACAGCGGTCCGGGCGACCCCCACTATTCCGCTGTTCTCCATAAGAACCGGCGTGCGTGCGTCCGCGCGCCCGGCCCGCGGTGCCGGTCACTCACCGTGGAGCACGGTAGCTCCGAGCATCTCCGGGCGCGATCACGTCCGGCGCGGACGCAGCACGGCCGTGAACACCGCTGCGGCCACGGTCCTTCCGGTGGCGTCGGCGATATCCACCGGAACTTCGAGTTCGAGCGGCACCTTCGCCTCGATGTCCGCACGCATCTTCGCCAGCGTCTCGCCGGAGAACGCGGAAGTAGCTCGGAACGGCCCCGCTTCCCCTTTCGCCCGGGCTTTGTACTCGATGCGCCCGTCCTTGGCGACGATGAACGTATCCCCCATCAGGTCCACGATTCCCGACACCGACGCGCCCATCGCGGCGGTCTCCGCCATCCCGAACAACACGGCGGCGTGCAGATCCCCGTTGTGGTTCAGGTGTTCCGCCCGCGGCACGACCGACACCACATTGCGCCCCGCCGCGAACTCCTCCCATTCCACCCCCGCGTACTGGATGAACCCCAGCTTCCGGAACCCGGCCACCACCAGATCCGCCAACGCCACGCCGTCCACCGCCACCTCCAGGAGCAGAACTGAAACCTGTTCTACTTTTACTGGCTTCCCCGACCGGTTGTCCACCGCGCGCGAAACGAATCCGGCCCCCGCTCCAGAACGGAGCGGGGGCCGGATGCTTACGGCTGACGGATCAGCGGTAGTCGCTGAAGCCGTAGTCGTCGAGCGGAACCGCGGCGCCGGTGGTCTGACCGAAGCTGTCCGGGCTGTAGTAGGTGTCGTCGTAGGACGGCACCGCGTACGCGGCGGCACGGGCTTCCTCGGTCGGCTGCACCTGGATGTTGCGGTAGCGGTTGATACCGGTACCGGCCGGGATCAGCTTGCCGATGATCACGTTCTCCTTGAGGCCGATGAGCTTGTCGGAGCGGCAGTTGATCGCCGCGTCCGTCAGGACTCGAGTGGTCTCCTGGAAGGACGCCGCCGACAGCCACGAGTCGGTGGCCAGCGACGCCTTGGTGATACCCATCAGCACCGGGCGACCCGCCGCGGGCTCGGCGCCCTCGGCGACAACGCGACGGTTCGCGGCCTCGAACTCGGCGCGCTCGGTGAGCGAGCCGGGCAGGAACTCCGTGGCGCCCGAGTCGATGATCGTCACGCGACGCAGCATCTGGCGCACGATGACCTCGATGTGCTTGTCGTGGATCGACACACCCTGCGAGCGGTAGACCTCCTGGACCTCGTGGACCAGATGGACCTGAACCTGCCGGGGGCCCATGATGCGCAGCACCTCGTGCGGATCCGCCGCGCCTTCCAGCAGCTGCTGGCCGACCTCGACGTGGTCACCGTCGGAGAGCAGACGCTCGGTGCCGTCGTCGTGCTTGAACACACGCAGACGCTGCCGCTTCGAGAGCTTGTCGTAGACAACCTCTTCGCCACCGTCATCCGGGATGATGGTGATCTTGTAGAAGCGATCGTCGTCCTCCAGCCGCACGCGACCGGAGACCTCCGCGATGGGCGCCTTGCCCTTCGGCACGCGCGCCTCGAACAGCTCCTGCACACGAGGCAGACCGCCGGTGATGTCGTCACCCGCGACACCACCCTGGTGGAAGGTACGCATGGTCAGCTGGGTACCGGGCTCACCGATGGACTGCGCGGCGACGATACCGACGGCCTCACCGATGTCGACCAGCTTGCCGGTCGCCATCGAGCGGCCGTAGCAGGTCGCGCACACGCCGGTGCCGGTGGTGCAGGTCAGCACGGAGCGGACCTTCACCTCGGTGATACCCGCCTCGAGCAGCGCCTCCAGCGCCGGGTCGCCGAGGTCGGCGCCCTTGCCCACGATGACGTTGCCCTGCGCGTCGAGCGCGTCGGACGCGAGCGTGCGCGCATAGGTGGAGGTCTCCACGTGCGCGTCGCGGATGATCGAGCCGTCGAGCTGCTTCTCCGCGATCGGCACCACGATGCCGCGCTCGGTGCCACAGTCGTGCTCGCGCACGATGACGTCCTGCGAGACGTCCACCAGACGACGGGTCAGGTAACCCGAGTCGGCGGTGCGAAGCGCGGTGTCGGCCAGACCCTTACGAGCGCCGTGGGTGTTGATGAAGTACTCCAGAACCGTCAGGCCCTCACGGAAGGAGGACTTGATCGGCCGCGGGATGAACTCACCCTTCGGGTTCGTCACCAGGCCCTTCATACCGGCGAGGGTACGGGTCTGGGTGAAGTTACCCGTGGCGCCCGAGTCGACGATCGTGATGATCGGGTTGTCGGCCGGGTAGTGCGCGCGCAGCGCCTTACCGACCTCCTCGGTCGCCTCCTGCCAGATCTTGACCAGGGCGTTGTTGCGCTCCTGGTGATCGAGCGCACCACGCTGGTACTTCTTCTCGATCTGATCCGACTGCGCCTCGTAGCGCTCCATGATCTCGGCCTTCTCCGGCGGCACGAGCACGTCGGACATGGAGACCGTCACGCCGGAACGCGTGGCCCAGTAGAAGCCCGCGTCCTTGAGCTTGTCGACGGTCTGCGCGACCACGATCATCGGGTAACGCTCGGCGAGATCGTTGATGATCGTCGCCTGCCGCTTCTTGGGCATCTGCTCGTTGATGAACGCGTAGTCCACCGGCAGCAGCTCGTTGAACAGCACCCGGCCCAGCGTGGACTCGATGGTCCACGCGTCGCCGCGGCGCCAGCCCTCCGGGAACAGCTCGGCCTCGATCTCCTTCGGCGGACGCTGGTCGGTCAACCGGACCTTGATCAGCGAACGCACGGTGAGCTCACCGCGGTCCACCGCCATCTGCGCCTCGGCGGGCGAGGAGTACACGCCCTGCTCCGGACCGTCCTGAGTGGCCGGCTGGTAGGAACCCTTCGCGCCCTCTTCCAGACGGGTCAGGTAGTACAGGCCGGTCACCATGTCCAGACGCGGCATGGCCAGCGGGCGGCCCGAGGCGGGCGACAGGATGTTGTTCGACGACAGCATCAGCACGCGAGCCTCGGCCTGCGCCTCCGCCGACAGCGGCAGGTGCACGGCCATCTGGTCACCGTCGAAGTCGGCGTTGAACGCTTCACAGACCAGCGGGTGCAGCTGGATGGCCTTGCCTTCCACCAGCTGCGGCTCGAAGGCCTGGATACCGAGACGGTGCAGGGTCGGCGCGCGGTTGAGCAGCACGGGGTGTTCGGCGATGACCTCTTCGAGGACGTCCCACACCTGCGGCCGCTGCCGCTCCACCATCCGCTTGGCCGACTTGATGTTCTGCGCGTGGTTCAGGTCGACCAGGCGCTTCATCACGAACGGCTTGAACAGCTCCAGCGCCATCAGCTTGGGCAGACCGCACTGGTGCAGCTTCAGCTGCGGACCGACGACGATGACCGAACGGCCCGAGTAGTCGACGCGCTTACCGAGCAGGTTCTGACGGAAGCGGCCCTGCTTGCCCTTGAGCAGATCGGACAGCGACTTGAGCGGACGGTTGCCCGGTCCGGTGACCGGACGGCCGCGGCGGCCGTTGTCGAACAGGGCGTCGACCGACTCCTGCAGCATCCGCTTCTCGTTGTTGACGATGATCTCGGGCGCGCCGAGGTCGATCAGTCGCTTGAGGCGGTTGTTGCGGTTGATCACGCGACGGTACAGGTCGTTCAGGTCGGAGGTGGCGAAGCGGCCACCGTCGAGCTGAACCATCGGGCGCAGCTCCGGCGGGATCACCGGAACGGCGTCGAGCACCATGCCCATCGGCGAGTTGCCGTTGGCCTGGAACGCCGCGACGACCTTGAGCCGCTTGAGCGCGCGCAGCTTCTTCTGGCCCTTGCCGGTGCGGATGGTCTCGCGCAGCGACTCGGCCTCGGCCTCGATGTCGAAGCTCTCCATCAGCTTCTGGATGGACTCCGCGCCCATCGCGCCGGTGAAGTACTCGCCGTAGCGGTCGACCAGCTCGCGGTAGAGCACCTCGTCGACGATGAGCTGCTTGGGCGCCAGCTTGGTGAAGGTGTTCCAGATCTCCTCCAGCCGGTCCAGCTCACGCTGGGCACGGTCGCGGAGCTGGCGCATCTCCCGCTCGCCGCCGTCCTTGACCTTGCGGCGGACGTCGGACTTGGCGCCTTCGGCCTCCAGCTCGGCCAGGTCGGCCTCGAGCTTCTGAGCGCGGGCCTCGAGGTCGGCGTCGCGCTGGTCGGCGACCGCCTTCTTCTCGACCTCCATCTCGGCCTCGAGCGTGGACAGCTCGTTGTGCCGCAGCTCCTCGTCGACCGCCACGATGACGTAGGCGGCGAAGTAGATGATCTTTTCCAGATCCTTCGGCGCCAGGTCGAGCAGGTAGCCCAGGCGCGAGGGCACGCCCTTGAAGTACCAGATGTGGGTGACCGGAGCGGCCAGCTCGATGTGGCCCATGCGCTCGCGGCGCACCTTGGCGCGAGTCACCTCGACGCCACAGCGCTCACAGATGATGCCCTTGAAGCGGACGCGCTTGTACTTGCCGCAGTAGCACTCCCAGTCCCGGGTGGGACCGAAGATCTTCTCGCAGAACAGGCCGTCCTTCTCCGGCTTGAGCGTGCGGTAGTTGATGGTCTCCGGCTTCTTCACCTCGCCGTAGGACCACTGACGGATGTCTTCGGCGGTGGCCAGGCCGATCCGGAGTTCATCGAAGAAGTTGACGTCTAGCACGTAACTTCCTTTCCCCTGTGCGGGTCGAATTCGAGCAAAAGTTCACTAGTTGGGTAATCCGTTGCGGGAGGCCGGATGCCGTGACGGCATCCGGCCGACCGCCTAGTTCGCCAGATCGTCGACGGTCGCGGCTTCGTTCCTCGACAGGTTGATGCCGAGGTTCGCCGCAGCGCGCTCCAGGTCCTCGTCCTCGCCTTCGCGCAGCTCGATCGCGGCGCCGTCGGACGACAGCACTTCGACGTTGAGGCACAGCGACTGGAGTTCCTTGAGCAGGACCTTGAACGATTCCGGAATGCCCGGCTCCGGGATGTTCTCGCCCT